>NZ_CAKJTM010000014.1:0-1621 GCF_917627345.1 Protofrankia sp. CiP3
GCTGTCGTAGTCGGACTCGAAGAGACTGCTCGGGTGGTAGTAGTACGAGCTGGTCTCCACGTGTCCAGTCGGGCGCCCGGATGGGTGCGGGCGTATCCGGCCAGGTCGGTGAAGAACTCCTGTACTCCGCACGTTCGTGCGGTGTGCTGATGGTGTGACTTCTTGATCGGACAGGGTGATGATCGCACTGGTGTGTGGTGCATCCGATCTGGCACGGTGCGGAGCGTGCTGGCGACCGCCGAACTGGGCTACGGCCCCCCGAGCCTGGAGAAGTTCCTCGGCTCGCTGCCGGTCATCCGTGACCTGCTGGCCCGCCTCGACCTGGTCGCCGTCATCGACCGGCTCTGCCCGATCCAGGAGAACAAGGCCCGCCACACCCATGGCGAGGTCATCGCCATGCTGGTCGCCAACCGGCTGACCTCCCCGACCCCGCTGGTCCGGGTCGAGGACTGGGGCGAGAGGTGGGCCGTCCTGGAGATCTTCGGGATCGAGCCGGACGCGCTCAACGATGACCGGTGCGGCCGGGCGTTGGAGGCGCTGGCCGAGCAGGCCGACGCCGTCGCCGGCGCGATCGCCGCGCGGGCGATCGCGGTGTTCGGCCTCGACGTCTCCGAGATCCACTGGGACCTGACCAGCATGTCCGTGTTCGGGACCTACGACCGGACCGACCCCGCCTACGCAACCCCGAAGCCCGGCCACCCGAAGGACCACCGCTTCGACCTCAAGCAGGTGCAGGCCGGTTTCGCGACCTGCGCCGACGGCGCGGTCTCGCTGCTGACCCGCGTCTACGACGGCGGCGCCGCCGAGGTCTCGCAGGTCCAGGGCGCGTTGCGGGCCCTGCGTGAGCTCGCCGGGCCGCGCCGGTTCCTGCTCGTCGGCGACAGCACGCTCGTCTCCTACACGAACCTGACCGCGATCGACGCGGCCGGCGCCACGTTCGTCGCCCCGGCCCCGCGGACCATCGTCGGGCTGGCCGCGCTCGCGGCGCACGACCCGGCCACCGCGACGATCGTCGACTGGGCGCCCCAGCGCGAGAAGGACACGCTGTTCCACCAGCGCGACGTCCACCGGGTCGTCGAGGGATCCACGACCCTGCGCGGCCCGAAGGCCACCGACCCGCCGTTCACGACGCGCACCGTGTACTCCCACTCGGCGCGGCGTGCCGCGGCGTCCGCGGCCAGCCGGCAGAAACAGATCGACAAGGCGCGCGCCGCGCTCGTCGTGCTGCACCGCAACCTCGGCACCCGGTACTACCGTGACGAGGCCGCCGTCCACGCCCGCGTCGAGAAGATCACCAGGGAGTGCCGGGTCGGGGCGTGGCTGCGCACCCACATCGACACCAACCCCGACACCGGTAAACCGCTGCTGACCTGGTTCTTCGACGAGGACGCGCTGCAACTGGCGGCGAAGGCCGACGGCTGGTTCGCGCTCCTGACAAACCAGAGCATCGAGGAGAAAGACGCCACCGGAGTCTTCGTCGACTACAAGGGCCAGGAAGCCTCCGAACGGCGCAACAGCGCGTTCAAGGGCCCCCTCGCGGTCAACCCGTTCTACCTGGAGAACAACCAGCGGATCCACGGGCTGCTACACGTCGTCGGCCTGGCGCTGCTGCTGTTCTCCC
>NZ_CAKJTM010000014.1:2080-14254 GCF_917627345.1 Protofrankia sp. CiP3
GCAGGCTCCGAGCCTCCACACGGACACGATTGGCACGGGTGCGCCGGCTGGACCAGCAAGAAGGCGAGAGCCCCATGACCTGGCCCTCGTCATGACCTGCACTCCAGGACCGGTCGGCAACCAGAGTTGTCGTGGCGCGGGAGGCTGGCTCCGGTGGTTCGCCGGTCTGGTGGTCTACCGGACTCCCACGGCCTCTCTCCGCTTCCGGGGCGACAGTCGGGGTTGTCGCAGGAGGTCTGTCGTCGAACAGGCGCGGGAACCGCTTGCGCGCTCCCTGTCGCGTGATCCCGAGCGTGCGGCTGATGTCGCCGTAGCTCGCTCCCTCGGTGGCTGCTCGCGCGGCGAGCATCCGTATCTCCGCTTCGATCGACCGTGCGCGTTCGCTCGCGTCGGCCAGCGCGCCAAGCGTGGCCGCGAGCGCATCGTCTGCCGTGCGACAACCATAATTGTCGCTACCACCGGCGACAACTATGGTTGTCGCACAAGATCGTTTTTCAGGCTGCACGCCAGCGCGTGTAGTCACAACAGACTGGCCGGTTAGGGTCACTGATCGCTGGCATGCTGCCCAGCGTCACAGCGCCGCAGGTCAGCCCTTGGTATGCCAGCAGGGCTTGACTTCGCTGTTACCGGTGAACGCTGCCGGTCCGGGCGACGGGCGAGGCCTGCCCGCCGCCCGGTCGCTCGCCACCCGGCAGCGCGTTGCGTCAGGGCTGCGTCGGGCTGAGGATCCCGTCAACCTCGGCGTCGGTGAGGTTGTAGTTGTAGAAGGTGGTGTAGAAGTTCTTGATCTCCTTCGCTATGTCCACGTCGGCAAAGCGGTCGGGGTGCAGGGTCTTGGCCACCCACAGCGGCTGCAGAGCGGACTCGGCGCTGCGCGCGGCCCAGACGAACGCCCCGCGCGGGTTTGTGATCACGTGGTTGTTCCGCACCGCGGCAACGGTCGACCAGCGATCATCCTTGAGGATCTTCTCGCAGGTCGAGTGGTCCCGGCAGATGATGTAGTCCGGATTCCAGGCGAACACGCTCTCGAGTGTCACCGACTTGGCGGTGCCCTCGACCCCGCTGTTCTCCGTGATGGCCACACCGCCGCCCTGCCGTGCCCAGACCTCGGCGATCGTCTTGCTGGCGTCGGTGCTCAACGGGTCGTTCGCCGTGTAGTAGATCTTCGGACGTTTCGCGTCGGGAATGTCCTTCGTGCCCTCAGCGGCACGCTTGAGCGCTCCGTCGTAGAACTCGGTGAACTTCTTCGCCCGCTCCGGCGCGTTCCCGCCGAGCACATCGGCGATGAAGGTGACGCCGTCCTTGAGCTTGTCGGAGTTCGGGAAGCTGGCGACGTCGAGGGCCGGGATCCCCAGATCGGTGATCGTCTTCCGTAGCGTCTCGTTACCGCTGGTCAAGAACACCAGGTCCGGCTTCTGCGCCAGCAGGACCTCGGTGTTCACAGTGGTCGTGTCCGTGCCGAAGACGGCGGTCTTCGCCGCGAGCGGCGGATAGATCTTCTTGAACAGCGGCAGGGTCGTCAGGTTGGTCTCGGTCACGCCAACCTGTCGTTCGATCGCGCCGAGCAGGAAAATGATCTGCGTGACCGCCGGATAGTTGGTGACGATCCGCTTCGGAAGCGTCGGCACCTGAACACTGTTGCCGGACATATCAACGACGGTGTGCCTCGTCGCCTCGGCCGCGGTCGTCTGGGCGGCGGAACCGCTCGGGGTGCTGGTGGTGCCGCCACCACAGGCGGTCAGGGCCAGGAGCGCCAACAGCGCCGCCAGCAGGACGGCGGTGAGGCGACGGTACAGAAAGCGGATAGCTGCCATGTGTGATCGCAGTCCTTGAACGAGTACTTGACAGGGATCTTCGGTCGGCTGAGGGAGTTGTCCGCATGCTGGCGAAGGCCGGTCAGGACTGACCGGCCTCAAGCCGTGGAGGGATGCCATCGCCGCTGACGGCGGCACAGCCCAACGGCGGCACAGCCCAACCTCGAGGGCGCGCGACGCTGCGCTGAGCTCTCAACAAGTCCGCGGATGTTGCCTGTCCTGGGAATATAGACCGTATCCGCGTTACTGGATAGATATTTACAACGAATCTGCGGACTTGCCTCGATGGCGGGCCAGACCCGCCGCCCGGACAGGCTGACCGGTGGAGCTGCCGGTCCGCGAGCCACGGGATCGGCAAGGACGGCGTTTCTGATCCGCAGATACGGAACAAAGTCTAGAGTTCATTCGCATTTACGGAAGTCTCCTGTCGTCGGCTGTTGCCTCTGCCGGACGGATCGCGGCGTAGCGGGAGCTCGAACGAAGGGCTGACGCCATTATGATCGCGGACACCGGGCGCGGCGGGCGGCGTCGCTCCTCCGCCGAGCGGGCCGTGCTCTGGTTGCTGATCGGGTGTGTCCTGCTGGCGTCCTCCGCCTACGGGGTGCTTCTCCTGCTCGGGCCATATGTGAAGTCGCTGGGCGGCAACGAGGCGACCTACGGGGTGCTGTGCGCGGTGGCCGCCCCGGCGGCCGCGGTGGCGCTGCTGCTGTTGCTCCGGTACCCACGCCGGGTCGCGCCGCACCGGCTGCTGGCCGGCGCCTGCCTGCTGTACGCCGCCGCCGCGCTGCTGGCCGCGAGCACCGGTTCGGTGGGCGGGTGGCTCGTCACGGCCAGCATTGTCCTGGGAACAGCCTGGTCGGTGACCTATACCGCGGCGCCGATGATCGCCTCCGACCTGGCGACGGACGCTGATCGGGCCACGCTCATCGGGTACGCGACGGGGACGATCCAGGCCGGCTTCGGGGTCGGGCCGGTGCTCGGCAACGCGCTGCGCCGGGCCGGGCTGTCCTACCAGGAGGTCTTCGTCGCCGGGGCCGGCCTCGCGCTGGCCGCGGCCTTGTTGGTGATCCCGCTGGCGGCATGCCTGCGACGCCTGTCCAGTGCCGGCCACAGCGCGGACGGGGCCCACCATGGCGACGATGCCCTTCCTGTTCCCGGGCCCGGCCCACGGGCGAGCGAGGAACGGGAGCCGGCCCGGACCGAGCCGGCCGTCACAACCACCCGGGCACCACGCCTCCCGCGCTCACCGAGCGTCGTGCCGCTGGCGATGGTCCTGCTGTGCGCCTGCATCTTCACGTCGATGAACAGCTTCCAGACCACTTTCGCCGACAGCCGTGACCTCGACTTCGACCTGTTCTACGTGACGTACACGATCGCGGTCATCGCGGTCCGCCTGGGGCTGTCGCGGTTCCTGCGCGACAGCGCGTCCGACCGGGTCGTCGCGGTGACGACCGTTGGCATGATGGTCGCGGTCACCGCGTTCGTGTTCGTCGGATCGAGCCCGGTGCTGTACTGCCTGGCCTCGCTCGCGCTGGGCTGCACGTACGGCCTCGGGCTGCCCGCGTTCCAGGCCCGTGCCGTCAACCTCGCGGGGCCGGCTGAGCGGGCGCGGATGCTGCCGATGGCGGGGCTGCTGTTCGAGGTCTCCATCCTGGTCTTCCCGCTGGTCGCGGGCGCGATCGTGAGCTCGGGCGGCTATCGCGGCCTGTTCGCGGTGCTCCTCGCCATCACGGCTGTCGTCACCGCGCTCGGCCAGCTCCGCGGACGTCCGTTCGAGCGCTCGCCCACGGGCCGGCCATCGGGCCTGTCCCCGGGCTCCCCCGAGAGCCCGCGGCCGAGCCCGTCCGTGTTCGAGTCGACACACGTGCCGGCGGCGCCATCCGGGCCCACACCGCCACACCCGCGCGGGCACAGCGACTGACGTCCATCCGGAGCGCGGCCGGGGCCGGGGTCATCCAGAACCGGCCGCGAACCGCGCTCACCATCGATCGGGAGGGCCGGATGTACTTCTCCGCCAGCTACGACCAGGCCCGCGGGCGGTTCCTCGCCGCCGCGGCCGGCCGGGACGCGCGCCTGCGGTCGTTCCGCAACGGCACCGGCCTCGGTGCCGCGGGCGAGGAGCTGCGCACCGACGTCGCCTGCCTGGACGGTGCCGCCGGCAGCGGTCCCGGCGATCGCGGCGCGGCGCTGGTGCTGGTCAGCGGGACGCACGGGGCGGAGGGATTCGCCGGCTCCGCCTGCCAGCTCCGTTTCCTGACGGAGTTCGACCCGGCATCCGTCCCCGGGCTGTCGGTCGTGCTGGTACACGCGCTGAACCCCTTCGGTTTCTCGCACCAGCGCCGTGTGGACGAGGACAACGTCGACATCAACCGGAACTTCGTCGACCACGGTCGCGTCCCCGTCAACGAGGGCTACGCCGCGCTGCATCCGCTGCTGCTGCCGGCGGACTGGGGCGGGCCGGCGCAGGCCGCCGCGGACGAGAAGATCCTGCTGCACGTCGCGGAGGCAGGAGAGCGTGCCACCCAGCTCGCCATCACCGCGGGCCAGTACGACCACCCCGACGGCCTGTTCTACGGCGGGACGGCTCCGTGCTGGTCGAACGTGACCTGGCGGTCGATCATCCAGGAGCATCTCGTCGGCTACGACCGGATCGCCTACATCGACCTGCACACCGGGCTCGGGGCGCGGGGCGCGGCCGAACCCATCTTCCGCGGCGGTACCGACGCGGCGGCGCACACCCGGGCCAGGGCCTGGTACGGGCCGGCGCTGACCGATTCCGACGACGGGACGTCCAGCTCGACGCGCATCGGCGGCAACTCGGCCCAGGCGCTGATGGAAGAGCTCCCCGATGTCGAGCTGACCGCCATCACCCTCGAGTTCGGCACCCAGGACGCGCTGACCGTCCTGCGCGCCCTACAGGCCGACAACTGGCTCTGGCAGCGGGGGACCCGGGCCGACGAGGAGCGGGCCGCAGGCATCAGGGCGCTCATGCGCGACGCGTTCGCCCCGGAGGACGACCAGTGGCGCGCCGAGATCCTCGACCGGGGCGGGAAAATGATCGGCCGGGCGGTGGCCGGCCTCACCGGCGCCCCGGCACCCGCGTCACTGAGCTGACAGGCCCAGCGCCCGTGGCCCGGCGTGGTCTGGGGTCCGGTGCGGTCTGGTCCGGCGTCAGTTGCCGGTGACGAGGCGGTGCTGCGCGCGGGCGACCGCGGTCACCTCGGACGGCGGCACCAGGCGCAGGTCGAGCCGTCCGTCGGGGAACATGGTCGTCACGAGCCGCAGGTCGGCGCGGCGCAGGCCGTCCGAGGTCAGGTCACGCAGGACGTCCGCGAGCACGAGGTGGGTGACACCCGCGTCGCGGCCCGCCGCCTCGACGGCCGCGCCATCGGGGGCCGCCTCGTCGACGACCACGACGTCCGGGCCGAGGCGGGCCGGGTCCTCCCGCAGCGCGCGCACCCGCACGGCCGCGCCCGTCCAGACCGCGCCGGTGCGGTGAACGACCACCACACCACCTCTCCCGGCTCCGGCCGAGCCGTCCGCCGCACCGACGACGGAGTGCCAGCGCCCGTCGGGCAGCAGCGAGCGGCAGCGGATCTCGACGCCGTGCCGCGCCGCCCAGGCCACGGCCGAGTGGTGCAGCACCTTCGCGCCGTGCCGGGACATGGCCATCATCGTGTCGTAGTCGATCCGGGCCAGGGTCCGGGCGTCGGGGACCAGCCGCGGGTCGGCGGTGCAGATGCCGGGAGAATCGGAGAAGATCTCGCAGCCGGGCGCGCCCAGCGCGGCCGCGGCGGCGATCGCGGAGAGATCGGAGCTGTTCCGCCCGAGCATCACCGGGCGTCCATCCAGTCCGACGGCCTGCCCGCCGGGCACCACCACCACCCGTCCGGGCTCAACCGCCTTCTCCAGGGCCGCCGCGTCGATCTCGACCAGGTCGGCGTGATGCGGCTCGCCCATCCCGACAAAGCCGGTGTCGGCGGCGGTCAGGGCGTGCGCCGCGAGCCCGGCGTCGCGCAGCGCCGCGGTCATGAGCGCGACGTTGACGATCTCGCCGGTCATCAGCGCGGCGGCGAGCAGCTCCCGGTCGGGATCGGGACTGACCGCGCGCATCTGTACCGAGAGCCGGTCGGTCTCACCGGCCACCGCGCTGACCACCACGACGACGCGGGCCGGCGGCCGCCCGCCGCGCGGGCCGGCGTTGCCCGCAAGGACCCGATCCGCGGCCCGATCCGGGACCTGTCCGGCGGCCCGGCCGGCGAGGCGGCCGACGACGTGCCGGGCGATCACCCGGTGCGCGCCAGGGGACACGAACGACGCGCCGCCGAACTTGAGGACGAGCGGCTCCGGCTCCCCGCTCATGCCCACGACGCCTCGGCCGCCAGCCGCGCGATCTCCAACGCCGTCAGTGCGGCGCCGACGACCAGGTTGTCGGCGACCACCCACAGCAGCAGCGAGCACGGGTCATCCGGGTCGGCGCGGACCCGCCCCACGTGGACGAGCGCGCTGCTCCGCGGGGACGCGCACACCTGCCGCGGCATCGGATAGCCCTCGTCCGCGCCGTACACTCGCAGCCCAGGGGCGGTGCGCAGGACATCGAGCGCGTCCCCGGCGTCGACCGGCCCGTCGAAGGTGACGTGCACCGCCTCGGAGTGCCCGTTGACGACGGGGACGCGCACCGCCGTGGCGGCTACCCGAAGCTCTGGCAGGTTGAGAATCTTGCGTGGCTCGCGGCGTAGCTTGTGCTCCTCGTGTGAGATCCCGTCGTCGTCGCGCAGGCCGATCTCGGGTACCAGACTGAACGCCAGCGGCTGCCCGAACCGGCCCGGCGCGCCGACGGGCGGCCCGACGGTCGCACCGACAGGCGGCCCGGTGAGCAACCCGGCGGACGGCTCACTGTCCAGGATCGTGCGCGACGTCGCCGCCAGCTCGTCGAGGCCGCGCAGGCCGCCGCCGGATGCTGCCTGGTAGGTGGCCACGATCAGCCGTTCCAGCCCGCCGAGCGCCCGCAGCGGGTGCAGCGCACGGACAAGCTGGATCGTCGAGCAGTTCGGGACGGACACGATCCCGCGGGCCGGCCGGGTGGCCATCGTCTGCGGGTTCACCTGCGGGACCACCAGGGGGACGTCGTCCTCCATCCGGAACGCCGAGCTGTTGTCGACGACCAGCGCGCCGGCCGCGGCAACGACCGGGCCGAGCTCCCGGCTGATCGGCGCCCCAGCGCTGAAGATTGCCAGGTCGATCCCGGACGGGTCGAAGTCGTCCAGCGCGACGACATCCTCGATCTTCAGTGACAGTCCGTACTCGACGGCGAGGTTCCGCCCGGCGGAGCCCGCGGACGCGACCGGGACCACCCGCCCAAGGCCTGGCAGAACACCGGAGCCGAGCAGTTCCAGGCATTGTTTGCCGACGACGCCCGTCGCGCCGATGACGGCGATGTCCACTGTTGTCGTCCTCTCTCGCGCCGCTTCGGCGCCGCTGTGTCCGTGCTGGTCAGCTCGTGCCGACCGCGATCTCGTCGGCGAACCGGGCGTCGAGGTCGACCCAGCCGCCGTCGGCGAACAGCACCTCACCGGTGACGTAGGTGGCGGCGTCGGAGGCCAGGAACACCGCCGGCCCCGCGATCTCCGCCGGCCGGGCCCAGCGCCCGAGCGCCACCTTCTCCGCGTACGCGCCCGCCCACGCCTTGCTGGCCCGGATGGGCTCGGTCAGCGCCGTCTCGACCGGGCCGGGCGCGATCGCGTTGACCCGCACCCCGGACGGCCCGAGCTCGGCGGCGAGGACGCGGACCATCTGGGCCAGCGCGGCCTTCGTCCCGGCGTAGATCACCTGCCCGGGCTCGACCACCCGGCTGCTGATCGAGGAGATCACGATGATGCTGCCGTGGCCCTGCGCGGACATGATCCGGCCCGCCCCGCGCAGGACGTGGAAGCCGCCGCGCAGGTTCACGTCGGTGACGGCCTCGAACTCGGCGTCGGTGTACTCGACCAACGGCTTCCTGATGTTGATCCCGGGGGTGCCGACCGCCACATCGAGCCGGCCGTGCTCGGCGGCGGCCTTGGCCAGCATGGTGTTGACGTCCGCGGACCTGCGCACGTCGACCACGCTCGCTTCGGCCCGGCCGCCGGCTGTCTCGATCATGCTTACGGTCTCCGTGACGCCCGCGCTGTCCAGGTCGGCGCAGGCAACGAACGCGCCGTTCTCAGCGAAGGCGATCGCGATCGCCCGGCCGATGCCCGACGCCGCGCCCACGACCGCGGTGATCCTGCCTTCGAGTCCCAACATCCCTGCTCCCGTTCGGCTCTACTGTTGTGTGGCGCTCCGGTGCCGCTGGCTGAAGCCGTCGAGGATCGCCTGGATGGTCTGTTCGGACCGGACGTGGACCATGCAGAGGATCCGGTCGCCGGGCCGGGTGTGCCGCGCAAAGTGGGTGTTGACCAGGTCGTCGTCGCTGGTGGGACGGGTGCGGTACAGGTCCGTCGGCACACCGATCCCGGCGAGCCGTCCCGACCGGCGGTCGAACGGCGCGCCCGGCGCGACCGCCCGCGCCACCCGCGCGGCAAGCTCGCTGATCCGGGCGTCGCGTCGCTCCCGCCGCGGATCCGGGTAGAGCGCCGCGCCCGGCAGCCGCCCGTAGGCACGCATCGCGCAGTAGGCGACGGGGTTGTAGGTGCGCAGCACGCTGATCCGCGGGAACTCCGTCGTGCTCACGACGTCGTCGAGCAGCGCCAGCCAGCTCGCGCTGAACGCGGCACCGCCCCGCAGGTCCCGGGCGACGAACTGGACACCGATGTGCAGGAACCGCTCGCCGTCGGCCGTCGATGCCCAGCTCGCACCCAGTACTGCGACCGGACGTCCGCCGCCAGCCCCCCGGTCATCGAGCCCGGCGCCGGCGCTGGTATCAGCACTGGCGTCGAGGCAGACGACGAGGTGCTCGGCGGAGCGGAACAGCTCGGGGCGGGCGGCGAAAAGCGCGTCCATCCGCAGGTCGGGCAGGGCCGTCGCCAGGCCGGCCTTGAGCCAGGCGTCCGCCGCCGGGTCAAGCGGGTTCCGGCCGGCGGAGAAGCGCAGCAGGCTGGCATCGGCTCTGGTCGGCGCCGGGCCGCTCGGCACGCGGCCGGTCGGGACCGCACCGGTCGGGAGGCTGGTGGCGGACACCGTTCAGACGACCCCGGCGGCCAGGGTCCGGCCCGCCTCGACCGCGTCCGCCGGCTCGGCCACCACGTGCCGGTAGAGTTCGATGAAGTAGGCCACCCAGAGGCTGGCGACGATGGTGACGTGCTCGATCACCCGTGCCTCGTCCTCGGGCGCGTTCACCAGGGAGGCCAGGACCTCCCAGACGAACGTGGCGTGCTCGTCCTCGATGTCGGTGCCGACGTGGCGGCGGGCCCCGGCGAGCTTCTCCCGGCCCAGCGCCTGCTCCAGATTCTTCACCCAGGACGGCTGGGTCTTCGTCGTCACGTACTCGACGAAGTAGACGCTGCACAGCAAGGCCAGCGGCGTTCCCTCGAACTCCATGCTGTACTGCAGGTAGCCGGTGAGCAGCTTGGTGGACGGGAACGGCTCGGTGGCGTAGATCTCGGCCTTGGTGACGCCCACCTTGGCCAGGTCACCGGCGAACCACTCGTCGTGGAGCATCTCGTCCTCGACGTAGTGCGCCCATTGGGCGCCCCGGATGGGGTCGCGCTTGGTGAAGTAGCCGATGGCCAGCGCGTCGATGGTCCGCTTGCGGCGCAGCCGCAGGATCGTCTCGATGTTGTGGCGCTTGTAGTACTCGAGGTTGATGTCCGTCCCGGACAGCTGATGGTCCGCGTACGGGACCTCGGCGTAAAACCTCTTGATCTTGTCGTCGAGCAGGTCGTCGACCTGGGCGCGCAGATCCGCTCCGGTGGTGGACGGCCGGGCGGCCGCGGCGGCTCGCGGCTCACCGAACCAGTCGCGCGGGTTGTCGTCCATCGAGGGCTCCTCTCGGGGGTTCGGTCCGGCGCTGCGGCGCGGGGCGCGTGACTACGGGGGCGCGCGGTGGTACGAGGCGCGGAGTCATTGGGCTTGTGGGGTGTTGGGCTGTAGGTCAGCAGCCGCAGTCCGGAGTACGCCGCCGCGGCAGCCGCCGGGCCGGTACGGGGCCGGCGACGGTGCTCCCGTCCTTGTCCGTCATGACGGTGTCGGCGCAGGTGAACGTGAGCGCGTACCGGGTCGTGGGGGTCAGGCCGAAACCCAGGTGCACCACGCCGTTGCTCGCGCCGTACATCTCGTTGAGGCCGCAGTTGCCGGTCTGCTGGCGCAGCACCGGGTTGAGGCCGATACCGAACTCCCACACGATCCGGTAGGCGTCGTCCGCGGCGTAGAGGTCGGTCAGGACAGCGACCGCGCGTTTCGCCGCCGGCTCGGCCGGGCGGGCGTCCGTCACCATGCCGTCGGCCAGGTCGAGGATCACCGGGCTCTCACGCAGGACGTCGAGGTCCTCGAACAGGCTGGCCTGCTCCGCGAGGCACTCCGGGTCGTCGCCACGGTGCACGATCGGCGCACCGTACAGCGTGACCGACCCGTTCAGGCCGAGCCGGTGCGAGGTGTCGAAAAGATACAGCCCGGTCGGCGCCGCGCTGGCCTCACCCGACGGCGCGATCTGCTGCTCGCCGGGGGCCAGCGGGCCGGCCTGCTGGTTCCACTCGTAGTCGCCAGAGACGGTGAAGGTCGCGGACGTCGACTCGCCCGGCGCGGTCAGCCGCACGAACGGGGTCTCGCTCAGCGCGGCGAACAACTGGTCCGCCCGCGCCTCGAGGGCGACCGGGTCGGTCTGCTCCACCACGGTCAGAAAGTAGGCGACCTGGGCGTCGGTCACGGGCGTCGACCCGCAGGGCATGACCACCACCCGCCGGGTCGGGCCGATCGCGGCGGACTCGGGCGAGGTGACGAAACGGTCCGGGCAGACCACGAAGATGTCGGCGTCGGCCGGGCACCGGCCGGAGAGCAGGACGGCCTCGAGGGATTCACCGGTGTCGATCGCGCCGATCCCGCAGTGCCGGTACCGGGTGCTCGGCGCGAGCACGAAATCCTCGACCCGGTTGGTCTGGGTGAGCAGCAGGAATGTCTCGCTGGGGCTCCCGAACTCGCGGTGCCGATCGGGATGCACGACGAACTGGGTCACAGGGCCACCCCCGGGCTCGGGAAATGTACGGAGAAATTTATGGAGAAATGTGCGTTGGCTATGCGGCGACAATAATTTGTGTGCGCTGATGCCCGCATAACAGTGCGCGGGGCGGAAATCGATCTGGGCCGGGTCGGCCCGGTCAAAGCCGGCCCGGCCCAGTCGACGGCATCAGCCGAGGAGGGTGCCCAGGTAGCGGTCGTTCTTCTTGACGTTGATCTTCTTCTGCTGCTCCATGCTGGTCACCTCCTTTATCTCATCCCGTAGGGTCAGGCGGTCAACGAGCCGGGCAATGCGCTCGCCGCGCCGATCAGCTGGCCAGGCCGACCGGAGTCTGGGACGGCGCCACCGTGACCTCGCGGCCCGGGGTGCCGAGCAGGATGTCACCCTTGTCGTTGGCGACGACGGTACCGGGGGCGATGATGTCGAGGTGGTACTGCGTGAACGGGGTGAGCCCGATTCCCCAGTGCAGACACCCGTTCGCGGCGCCGAAGACCTCGTTCATCGCGTGGTTCCCGGTGAGCAGTTCGTGCGTGGTGTTGACGGCGTGACCGATCTCCCACACGAGCCGGTAGCGGGAGTCGACCAGGAAAAGCGCCTCGAGCATCTCGACAGCCCCCCGGCCGCCTGAGTCGGTGGCGGTTAGGCGGGTTATCTCGCCGTCCTCCACGATAGCGATGACCGGATGACTGTGCAACGGCCAGAGTTCGCCGTGAATGCGCTTCTGGTCACGCCGAGAGAATGACGGGACACCAGCGTGAAGAATCGGGTACCCGCCAATGACGATCTCGCCGTCGAGCGGGAGGCGCAGGTATTCCCCGAACTCCCTGATATCAATCGGCAGCACACTGATCTCCCCGCCCGGGACGATCTGCTGCTCACCCCAGTCCACCCGCCCGGCCTGCTGGTTCCACACCAGCTCCCGATCCCACAGCCGCAGACGCGCCGTGGTGCCGAACCGCTCGTCCCGGTACTCGAGCGCATCGCCGCGTTCGGCCAACGCGAAGAAGCGGTCGGAGAACGCCTCCTGCGCGTCCGGGTCGGTGGCTTCCACGCAGCGCAGGAAATGCTCCAGTGCCGCGTGGTCGGTGGGAGTGGAGTTACACGCCATGCCGAGCAGCTTCCGGCGCGGGCCGAGCACGTCCTGCGGGGGTGACTCGAAGAAGCAGTCGGGCGACATCACCAGCACGTGCGCCTGCGCCGGGACGTCCT
>NZ_CAKJTM010000014.1:14521-43220 GCF_917627345.1 Protofrankia sp. CiP3
CGTCCTCCCGCATTATACGGTCGAACTCAGCGTTCCCGCCGGTAAAAACGATGACCCGCTGGCCAAGATAGCCGTCGGTGTTGACGACCCGTACCGAGTCCACCAGGGACGCGTTTGTCACCAGGCAGAATTCGGTGTTGGCAGGGTCGCCGAACTGACGAATTCTCGTGGGGTCAACGACGAGTTCTGGCATGGAATTTCCTCCTGGGCGAGGATGGCTGGCGGCGCCCGTCTCCCGACGAGCCGCTGCTCGCGTTGAGGATGCATCTCGTCAGTCGTCTTCGACTGTGTCACGACTATGTGCGCGCCATGTTTCGCGCATCTGGTTCCGCGCACCACGGTAATGCCTGTCACGCGGATGTGCGCCGGGCACCCGGTTGTCGCCATGTCGGCGTGGATGCCCGGGGATTGTATTCGCCATGCCCGGTGAGTCACCGCTCGCCTGACCGTGCCAGCGTTATCGACAGGACCGGTGGGATCGCGTGCCGCTCCACATTTTCTTCGTGGTGGCGGCTGCCCTCGAAAGACGACCGGATATGTGTTCATCGGGCCAAACAGATCCGCTGACCGAACGGATCCGCCGTGAATTAATACTACCGTATCCCGGCCGGGCTGCGGAAGAGCTCTGGACGGATAAATTTGTGGGCCGGCTGGCGAGTGTTCTTCCATGCCGAACATGCCGAACATGCCGAACATGCGCACCGTGCCATCGCGTTCCTTCGATGCCACCGGAATCACCGCCGGCCGGTTCGGTCGTTGTGTTCCGGGGTGAGCTGGGCAGGAATCGGCACACAGGTGCGAACCGTGTGCTTTCCGTCGCCGGCATGCAGATCGATCCCAGTCACGTGCACCGGCACGCCGTAGAGGCCACCGAGGCTCTCACCGGTCACCACCTCGTCCGGATGGCCGGTCGCCACGACCTGCCCGTCCTTCATCAGCACCGCCCGATCGGAGTAGGTCAGTGCGTGCGACGGCTGATGCGACGTCATGATGACCGAATGGCCGTCCCGGGCAAGCTCCGTGACGACCTGGAGGATACGCACCTCGTTGCCGTAGTCCAGGGCGGCGGTCGGCTCATCCAGGACGAGCACGGGTGCCTGCTGGACGAGGGCGCGCGCGAGCAGGACGAGCTGGCGCTCACCCCCGGAGAGCTGGGCGAACAAGCGGTCGGCGAGCCGTGCCACCCCGAGCCGGTCGAGCTGCTCGAGCGCGCCGCGCCGGTCGGCGGCGCTGGGGGAGGCCAACGCGCGGAGATGGGGTGTGCGGCCCATGACCGCGATGCCGAGCGCGGTGAACGGGAACGGCGTCGAGGCACTCTGCGGCACGTAGGCGACCAGCCTCGCGAGCTCTCGCGCCGAGAGGGCGGCGACGTCGTGGCCGCCGACCCGGACGCTGCCCCGCCGTGGCCGGAGCAGGCCGAGCAGGCAGCGCAGCAACGTCGTCTTGCCCGCTCCGTTCGGCCCCAGCAGGCAGCAGACCTCGGATTCCTCGACGGTCAGCGTCACCCCGGTGAGCCGGTGACCGCCGCGTGGATAGGTGAAGGTCAGGTCATCGAGCTGGACGCGCGGCACGGTGGATCCGGGGGGCGTCTCAGGGTCCGTTTCGGAGATCAGAGCCACTGGCGGCCCGCCTTGGCCAGGAGCGCCACGAAGAACGGCGCGCCGATGAGCGCGGTCAGGATGCCCAGCGGCAGGTCAAGCGTGGTGGCGGTACGCGCGACGTCGTCGACGACGAGCAGGTAGGCGGCGCCGAGCGCCGTCGTGACCGGGAGCATGCGGTTGAACAGCGGCCCGACGGCGAAACGCGCCAGGTGGGGGACGACGAGACCGACCCAGCCGATGATGCCCGCGATGCTGACCGCGGTCGCCGTCATGAGCGTGGACGCGGTGATCGTCACCGCCCAGATCCTCGTCCGGTTCACCCCGAGGGAGCGGGCCTCATCATCGCCGGTGGCGAGGACCGTCAGCGGCCAGCGCACCGCGTAGAGCACGACGAGACACACCCCGATGATCACACTGGGCACGATCAGGCTGTGCATGCTGGCCCGGCCCAGATTGCCGAACAGCCAGAAAGTGATCTCTGGCAGGGTCGTCTCCGGGTTGGCGAGGTACTGCGCGCTCGAGATCATCGCGTTGAACATCGCCCCAATGATCACTCCGCCGAGCACCAGGATGATCAGTGAGCCACGCCCCACCACCCGCGCGATCGTCACGGCCAGTACGGCCGCGAGCAGCCCGCAGCCGAACGAGATCGTCTGCAGCGCCGCGGTCGGGAGGCCGATCAGGATCGACACCGACGCGCCGAAGCCCGCTCCCGCGGCCACCCCGAGTACCTCCGGGGAGACCAGCGGATTACGGAACATCGTCTGGTAGGCCGCTCCCGAGGAGGAAAGCGCCGCCCCCACCAGCAGCGCCGCCAGGATGCGCGGCAGCCGGACGTTCATGACCACGGCCCGGTCCTGGCCCCGCGGGCCGGCGCCGATTCCGGCGATCTCGTGGGCAAGGATCCGCACAACCGTCACCGGGCTCAGCGAGTACCGACCAAGGCCAAAGGAGATCACCACGAGAACCAGCAGCACGACGACGAGCGCGACGGCGCGCCCGCTGTCCGCCGGCCACAGCCGGATCCGGGCCTTCACCGGCAGGGTGGGCTCGACCGGGTCCGCCGGTTTCTCCGCCGCCGCTGGCGGACCCGTCGACGGCTGGGCCGTCGGCGACAACGGGATGGTCGGCGGCGGCGCGCTCACCAGTACGCCACCTGCCTGGTCGGCAGGCCCCTGATAATCGGTACCACCTCACTCGCGAACAGCCGGACGGAGTTCTGCTGCACCCGCAGTGGGACAGTGCCGCTGAACGAGGGACGGATGTTGACCTGCTCGATGCCCATCTCGTCACGCAGCGCGGCCAGCCGCCGCGCGACCGTTTCCGGCCCGCCGACGATCGCGGTCTCACACAGGAACCGGACCGGGTCGAGTTCGGGCGGACCGGCCATCCGATAGCCGTGCTCGTCACCGCCGAGAGACGCCAGCCGACCGGTGAGCCGTTTCACGACCGGCCGGGCGATCTGCTCCGCCTCGGCATCGGTCCTGGCGACCAGGCAGAAGCGCTCGACCCGGAGATTCGCGGTGCTGCCGCCGCGGGAGACGAACAGCGCGGCCTGCGCTGCCATCGACCGGGTCGTCCCGGTGGCGGCGATCAGGAGCCCGTAGCCTCGGCTCGCCGCCCAGACGACCGACTCATCGGTGTGCGCGGCGACCTCGACGGGCGGATGCGGGTACTGCACGGGTGTCGGCCCGACGCGGTACCGCGCCCCGTCAGCGACGACGGAGCACCCCCGCCAGTACCTGAGCACGGTGTCGAGCGCCTCGGACAGGTCGGCGTCGCCGCCCGGGCACCGCGTGACCCGGGAGTAGTCGGCGGCGGGCCAGCCCACGCCCAGGATCACCCGGCCGCCGGAGAGGCGGTCGAGGGTGGCGAGATCCGCGGCGAGCCGGATCGGGTCGTACTGCGTCACGTGCAGCGCCGTGAACCCGAGCCTGATCCGGCTGGTGGCGGACGCGACCGCCGCCGCGAGCGGGATCGGTGCCGGCCGTGCCCGCAGCGTGCGCGAACCGACCGAGGTGAGATGGCCGTCGGTGAACCAGAGACTGTCGAAGCCGAGGGTCTCGGCTGTCCGGCCCAGCTCCGTGGCCGAGGTCGGGCCGCCTGTCTCGAGATCGCCACGGCCGCCAGGAAGACCGAACCGCATGTCGGTAGTCACGATTACTTGTCCTTGACCTGCAGGATCAGGTCGAGATCCGCCTCGGTCGGTTCGTAGTTGAAGAACTTCTTGTAGAAACCGCGGGTCTCGGCACGCATGTCGAGGTCGGTGAACAGGCCGGGGTGCAGTGCCTGAGCCGCCCACTGGATCTGCAGCGCCTCCTCGGGGCCGAAGCGGTCCCACGGGTAGAGGCCCTGCGGATTGAAGTAGACCCGGTTGCCCTTGACGGCCTTGAGGTCGGCCCAGCCGGGGGACTTGGCCAGCTTGTCGACGACCGACTGCGCCGCAGCCGCGACGAGCCCCTGGTCACCACCGGGAGTCTGGATGATGAGCACGTCGGGGTTCCACTGCAGGAGCTGCTCGACGGAGACCGTGACGTGCGTCCCGGGCACGCTCTTCGCCGCGTCCCTGCCGCCCGCGATCGTGATCCAGTCGTCGATGAGCGAACTGCCACCGTCGACGACGAGAGGCGGGTAGCTGGAGATATGGACGACGCTGGGCTTCTCCGCGTCCGGCAGGCCCGCCAGCCGCTTGCGCACCATCTCGGCCTTGCCGTTCACGTAGTCGACGTAGGCCTTGGCGCGGGCCGTGGCGTCGCCGCCGTAGACCGTGCCGGCGAGCTCGATGGAGGGCGCGAGCTGGCCGAAGTTGTCGAAGCTCATGTTGACGGCGGGCAGCCCCGCATGCTGGAACGGGATGAGTGTGTTCCCGCCGTCGATGGTGGACACAACGTCCGGGTCCAGCTTGAGCAGCTCCTCCATGTTCACCTTGCCCCCGCTGGCGAACAGCTCGGGGACGTTGGCGATCCGTGGGTAGACCTTCCGCAGGAACGGGATCGTCTTCACGTTCTGCGGAATGGCCACGAGCCGGTCGCCGACGCCAAGCATGAGGTCGGTCACGGTGTGGGCGGGGAACTGCTCGGCGATGCGATCGATCCTGATCGGGATGGTCGCCTTCTCACCCGAGACGCTGGTCACGACCTGGGTACCGGACCGGGCGCCTGCGCCGTCGGAGCCGCTGGAGCCACCGCATCCGGCGACTCCGGCGGCCATCGTGACGGCGGCCGCGGACGCCAGAATCCGCACCGGTACCCGGCGGCCGCCCACCCGGGCTCCACCCGGGTGGAGGGCGTGCGGCCGGCGGCCACGCTCAGGACTTCCCGTGGAAGCTGTGCGAGGGTGCCGCGGACGGCGGATGGGCCGTGGTCTCATGTATTCCCCCCGACCATGGGCATGGCCTTATACTCAAAGAGTCATCAATTGATTACTTATAGTGCGTGCCGTGCGCAGGGTATGGCGCCGCCACAGCTGGGGGGCGGGAGGCCAGCATCGTCGCTTCTCCGCAAACACGAAACAAGGGGAGTATAGCTCCCGCATTTGCGGATTGCCAGCGCCATCTTGGCCCTGATTTGCGGATGCCGTCGCCCCATCTGGCCGCGCCGGTGTGGACGCCGCGCCGGCCCGTACGCCCTTGCCGGCAAGAGCCCGCACAGCGCGGCGGAGGCCGTCGAGGCCGCGGGCGAGACGGGCCCATGGAGCGCACGTTGGCAGCCCCTGGCCGGGGTCCCGTCCACCGAGGCAGGACGATCACTCGAAGTAACCCACTCCGACCGGTGACGCCGGCCCGCATCTCCCGCCAAAAAGATCCACGGCAACGAACAGATCTTGATCTGCTCAAAAACCGTGGCCCCGCCGCCCGCCGACGACCGGCGGCAAAACAGATCACCCCAGGTCAAACCGCATAATCCCGAGACAGTCATAAAACAAAAACATGGAAATTCTCATACAAAACGGGCATGGCGATTGAAACAATAACTAACACAGCAGGATGAACGATAGAATGATGTTGCTGATACGCAAAACAAAGCCAGCCCTTATTGAGTTCACATCCCGGCCGCCGGTAACTTTAAGCAACTTCAAGAAAACCCCTTCCGGTCCATGTGGCTGGGATTTATCCTGTCCTTCGACAGGTCATGCAGAGCAAAGCGCCCCTCGCCGAGATTCTCGCGCTGGTCGATGGAGCGCCTGGCGTGAACTCCCCACGAGGCCACGGCACTCGTGGCCCCGGCCGGGCTATCCGTCACAAGCCATCCCGGACGCGGGAAGAACTCCATCATCGCTACGGCCGCATTGCGGAGCAGCGACGATGGAAGCACGCTTGCTCGCATCAGTCGACGGGGGGAGGTACGAGCGCGGCAACGACAGAACAGGAAATCCGCTGCATCAGCAGGCCATCATGGCCATCGAAGAACTATCCGCACAGGCCAGCGGCAGGTACCAGCGGCAGTTATTCATTACTGACCACAGCCGGACCGCCTGGTCTTCGTATGCCCCAAGAACAAAGATCCCGTCACGGGCGGAGCCAACGTTCGACGGCTACCGTCAGGGAGCAGCCAGGAAGCCGCACTCCTGGGTATCCGCCAACCCACGAAGATGCATTTTCCCGGCTCAGTAACCACCTTTCCCGCCAGCATTCCGATGCCGCCGGAACAGGAACACGGCCGGCTGCCATCGGACCGAAATCCCGTCAGCTCGAAGAGCAAGGAGCACACAATGCCCGGTGTCTGGGATGCCAACATCAAGGCCGTTTACCCGACGGACCCCGCCCATTCCGTCACGATCGCCACCGTGAAGATAGGGGCTGCTTTCGACGTGGTCGCGGACGTGGAGATCGGCTCCAGGCTGAACGAGGTCGTGGACAGCTACACTCTGTCCGTCTCCGTTGTCAACCTCAGCCAGGCCAACGTGTTGGTCAACAACCACCCTCTCGTCGCCGTTCCGATCGCTCCGCAGGTGAACACACCGCGCACCGATCTGTTAAGAGTCTCCTTCCCCGCCGGATGGGTCGCGGATGAGGGCGACGTCCTGGAAATCGTGGCGTCGTACAAGGTCACTGCCGGCGTCAACACCGATGTCTCCTCGCTACAGAGCTCCACCTTCGTCGTCGTCGCCTGAGCTCAGCCAGCACCGACCACGGAGTACCCGAAGCCCCGGTCTGCGGGCCGCCTCCTGCCCCGCCATGGGCAGGAGGCGGCCCGCGTCCGGTCCGGGCCCCGCCTGCCGCCGTGCGGGGGAACCAGCGTCAGGCGCGGGCGGCTGCCTGGGGGCCGGCCGGGCGCAGGCCGCGCAGGCAACGGACGTGGCCGACGGCGCTGACCACGTGGCTGGCCGCGGCGTGCACCTCCTGTTCGGTCGTGGGGCGGCCGAGGCTGAACCGCAGGCTCTCCGACGCGGCGGCGGGCGTGCGCCCCATCGCCGTCAGGACGTGCGACGGTTCGCTGCTCGGCCCCGTGCAGGCGCTGCCCGCCGATACGGCCAGCTCGGGCATGGACGTCATGACCGCGTCGGCGTCCGCGCCCGCGAACCGCAGGTTCAGCGTGTTCGGCAGCCGCGTGACGGCCGGGCCGTTGAGCTCGACACCGTCGATCTTCTCCGCGAGCAGATGGTGCAGGAGCGCGGTCAGCTGGCGCAGCCGGTCGGCGTCGGTGCCCAGTTCCGCCGCGGCGATCGTCGCGGCCCGCCCGAAGCCGACGATGCCGGCGCTGTTGGTGGTGCCGCTGCGTAGGCCGCGTTCCTGACCGCCACCGACGATCAGCGGGGGCAGCCGGCTTTGCAGCCGCCGGCTGGCGACGAGCGCGCCGACTCCCTTGGGACCGTAGATCTTGTGTGCGCTCAGCACCGCGAGGTCGGCCCCCCAGGCGTCCAGCGCCACCGGGATCTTGCCCGCGGCCTGCGTGACGTCGCAGAGGAACAGCGCACCAGCGCCGTGCGCGAGTGCGCAGGCCCGCCGGGCGTCCGCGATCGCGCCGGTCTCACTGTTCGCGGCCATCACCGCGACCAGGACGACGTCGTCGGACAGCGACGCGGCAAGATGGCCGAGATCCGGGGTGCCGTCGGGCAGGACCCGGACGAAGCCGACCGTGCCCTGATGGGTCCTCGCGGCCTCGGCCGCCGCCGCGAGGACGGCCTTATGCTCGGTGGCCGCTACCAGGACGCGGCGACGGCCCGGCTCCGCGCCAGCCAGGACACCGCGGATCGCGAGGTTGGCCGCCTCGGTGGCGCCGCTGGTGAACACGACGCTGCGCCGGCTCGTGCCGACAAGTGTCGCGACCTGCTCCCGGGCCTGCTCGACGAGCCGGGCGACGGCGCGGCCCGCGGCATGCCCGCTGGAGGCGTTCGCGAACTGCTCCGAGAACAGCGGCAGCATCGCCGCCAGCACCCGCGGGTCAACCGGTGTGGTGGCGTTGTGGTCAAAATAGATCGTCATCGCTGGAGCGGCTCATCGCTGCCGCCTGGGCTGGCAGTCCTGGCCCCGATCGGCGTCGGCTCACGGCGGTACATCCGGTATAGCTCTGACCGGTACGCTCCGCAATCGCCGCAATCCGGGTCGCGGCTCACGGCGAACGAGCGGAAGTCCATGTCCCACAGGTCGAAGGAGAGCAGCCTGCCGGTCAGCCCCTCACCGAACCGGGCGATCAGCTTGATCACTTCCATCGCGGCCATGCACCCCACGGTCCCGGCGACCGCGCCGAGCACGGGGAAGCCGAGCGGATCCCACTGCGGGTCCCCATCCGCGAACACGCAGCGCAGGCATGGATCGCCAGGAGTAACCGTGAGCAGCTGGGCCTCGGTGGTGTTCATGGCCGCGAAGACCACCGGTACGCCCAGGTCCAGACACATCCGGTTGATCCGGAAACGTTCGGGGAAGTTGTGCCGGGCGTCGACGACCACGTCCGAACCGGCGACGAGACCGGGCAGGCGCGGGTCGAACAGGTCACGGTCCCATGCCTCGACCATGACGTCCGGATAGTGGGCCCGCAGGGTGTCGGCGGCGCAGGCAGCCCGCGGGTCACCGACCCGGTCGGGTCGCATAAGCGTCTGTCGGTTGAGGTCTGGTATCTCGAGGGCGCCGGGATGCACGAGGACCAGCCGCCCGACGCCAGCCGCGGCGAGGTAGGTAGCGACGGCGCCGCCCACCCCACCCACCCCCGCCACAAGCACCGTCGCCTCGCACAACCGCTCCTGTCCTGATCCGCCGAAGCCATCCAGTGTCAACTGGCGCGCAAAGCGCTGCATGTCCCCGCCCATGTCGCTGCCTCCGCTACCGGCCCACGGCGGCGGGCACGACTCTCCTGATATCCGGGACGGCCGCCCTCAGCTGTTGCTCGACCGTCCGCACCAACGCGGTCACCTCGGCCTCGCGCTCCAGGCCGGCACCGGTCAGCCGCACCGAGACCACACCGTCGGCGACTCCGACGACGGACGCGTCACGGCCGACGAGCTGCAGGTGCGGCCGGATGTACTGGATCGCCACGTTCGCCTTCTGCAGCAGGGACGTCTCCACCCCGTCGGGCTGGACGGGGGGCACGAACGACGGCCCGCACAGGCAGCCGCCGCGCATGTTCGGGTTGTAGAAGGTGAAGCCGGACGACATCAGCGACTCGCTGTAGTCGACACGCATGCCGTCGAACTGCTCGGCCGCATCCGCGGGGACGAACACCTCGAAATCCCCGACCCGGGTGACGACATCACCGTCGGCCGGCACAGGCACAACCGCAAGCCGGTAGCGGTGGCCCGCACAGTTACCGGACGCGTCGACACCGATCCGCAGGCCCGACGCGGGCGCTGTGGGTGCCCGGTCGAGCAGTACGCGGACCTGGCCCGCAGCCCGCTCGGTGAAGCTGATCGCGATACTCACTGATCCATCTCCCGATACACCCAGGCGCGGTCAGGAAGCGAGGACGACTCGCTCCACCGCGGGCACCGATTCCTTCAGTTGCCGCTCGATGACGCCGGCCAGCGTGTCCAGCGCGGAGGAGCACCCCCCGCAGGCGCCGGTCAGCCGCACCGACACGACACCGCCGGTGACGTCGACCACAGACGCGTCTCCACCGTCACGCTGCAGGAACGGCCGGATCAGCGCCATCGCGTCCTCCACCTGCCGCCACACCTCGGCCTCGTTCCCGTCCGGCCGCGGCGCCGAGAACGACGATCCGCACGAGCACGGGTCTGAGTTGTCGGGATTGGCGAAGACGAAACCGGACGAGGTCAGCGACTCGACATAGTCGATGCGGACCCCGTCGACCATCGACGCCGACGCCGTGTCGACGAGCACGTCGAACCCGTCCTGGCGGACGATGACATCTCCCTTTGCGGCGGCGGGCGCGAGTGCCAGGCTGTACCGGTAACCCGAGCAGCCACCGGGCTCAGCGCCGACCCGCAGGCCGTAGCCGGCGGTCGCCTCGTCCCTGGCGAGCAGGGCACGCACCTGCTCACTCGCACGCTCGGTGAGAGTGACTCGAAGCTTACTAATCATGATCACGCCTTCGCTACGAGGTGACCCGCCAACGGCGCCCGCCCGGCCCGCGGCCCGTCGGCCGGCTCGGCCGGCTCGACCGGCAGCCGGGCCGCCAGGCGCGCGCCCTCGGCCGCGACCGCGGACTCGATGAGGTCGTACCGCTCCACGGCTTCGATCCCGGCCGCGCCCAGTGCCTCTCGCGGCCCATTGCCGATCTTGCTGCACAGCACGGCCGCACAGTCCGACAGCAGCCGGACGGTCTTGTCGAGAACCGGCTCGTCCTCGTCACACTCGGACGGGCCCTCGCAGTAGCGCTCGACGCTGCGGGTCCCGACCAGGCGCGCCCAGTTCTCGCCCGCCTCGTAGACCCAGAACTCCTCGGCATGGCCGAAGTGCTGGTTGACCACGCCGCCGCCCTTGGTCGCGACCGCGACCAGGACGGTCCGGTCCGGCCGGGTGATCCCGTCCGCGGAGAGCCGCAGCTCCTCGCGGGTGGCCCGCACATCGGCGCGCCAGCGTTCGATCGCGGCCTGGGCCGCCTGCCGACCGGCCAGGTCGTAGGTGACCTCGCCGGCATAGGTCTCCGGGCCGAACTCCTCGCTGCGGTCCTCCCCCAGCAGCCCGACCGCGTCGGCCCGGCACTGGCGGCAGTGGCGCATCATGTTCATCTCGGCACCGTCGTCGCCCGCGCAGCGATCCTGCAACGCCTTGAGCTCCTGCGGAGTCGGCCCGCGCTGCCCGGTCAGGCCGTAGTGGGTGCCGTGCTCGGGCGCGGACACCAGCGGCATCACGTTGTGCAGGAACGCGCCCATGCCCTTGACCGTCCGGGAGACCTCGACCAGGTGCTCGTCGTTGACCCCGGGGATCATCACCGAGTTGACCTTACAGAGGATCTTGCGCTCGGTCAGCGCGGCCAGCCCTTCCAGCTGCCGCTCGGACAGGATCTTCGACGCCTCCGTACCGGTGTAGCGCTTGCCGCGGAAGGTGATCCACGGGTAGATCCGCGCTCCGACCTCGGGGTCGGTCATGTTGATGGTGATCGTGACGTGGTCGATGCCGAGCTGTTCGATGCGATCGACGTGGTCGACGAGGGTGAGGCCGTTGGTGGACACGCACAGTTTGATGTCCGGGCAGTCGCGGGCCACCAGCTCCATCGTGGCGAAGGTGCGGCGCGCGTTCGCCAGCGGCTCGCCTGGCCCGGCGACGCCGAGCACGCTCATCTGCTTGATCTCGCTGGCGACCCGTTTGACCTTGGCGAGCGCCTCCTGCGGGGACAGCAGCCGGCTGGTGACGCCGGGCCGGCTCTCGTTCGCGCAGTCGAACTTGCGGTTGCAGTAGTTGCACTGGATGTTGCAGCCGGGCGCGACCGGCACGTGCATCCGGGCGTAGTACTGGTGGGCTTCCTGGCTGTAACAGGGATGGTTCGCGATCTTGTCGGCGATCTCCGGGTCAAGGCCGGTAGCGCCGCTGCCGCAGCCCCTGGTCGACGCGCACCCACCGCCGGGTGGCGCCTGCTGGCCAGCCGCCTCCTTCTCCGCGGGCACCGGCTGGTCGCCGGCCCGCGGGGAGGGCAGCACCGTGAGCGGGATGAGCCCCTCGGTCATGCCGGCTCACCTCCTTCGTGACGCGCCTCGTGGGTTGCCACGACGACGGCCGGTTCCAGTTCCTTCTCCAGGCATCCGACGACTCGGCCGTTGGTGAACGCGACCGCGTAGACGATGTGCTCCTGTAGGTAGAGCCCGACACCGCGGACATGTCCCACAGACCCCGCGTCCACCAGGACGTCACCGACAGCAATGCCTGGCTCCGGGTAGGTCCCGTCGTTACGCAGTACCCTGACGGTCACGACCTCGTCGCCGACATCGAACGCAGCCCTCATCGCGCACTCTCCTGTGATTCGACGGTGACGGCGTCCAGCGCGACGAACGCCTGTGGGGCGCGGTCGGCCAGGACCTTGAACAGGCGGTGGTCCAGCGCGGTGCCGGTGGTGAACGCCTCGTGGGCGTCGGCGAGCGCCGCCCGATATGCCGCCATGCGGGCATCCGGTGCTGCCCCCGCAGCGTCGATCCGGGCAACCGCGGCGGAGAAGTGCCGAAGGATGTGCAGCCGGTTGACGGCGACCACCCGCGGATCGTAAGGAACGTCGAGGACCTCGAAATACTCCTCGGCGGTCCCGGCGCGGCCGAAGGCCGCCAGCATGCCGCTCATCGGGCGTCCACCTTTGCCAGTTCTCGTTCCAACCGATGGATCTCGACGTAAGTGTTGTAGGTCGCGGTGGCCGTCTCGATGATCTGCTCCCAGCCGACCGGCAGGTCCTCGGCCAGGTCGTGCAGGTCGAGCTTCAACCTGGTAGCGAGGCTGTTGAGCTTCTTCAGCTTCGTCTGCAGCTGGGGGATCTCGTCAGAAGTCGTCACGGGCCACCTCCGGGTAGGTGCCGACGAGTACGGCGGCGGCGTTCACCAGTGCCGCACCACACTCGGCGAGATGATCGATGGAGTCGAAGCCGAACCGGTGGGCGTCACGCAGCACGTCGCAGATGACCACGAGCCGGCCGACGAACACCACGACTCGGCCGAACCCCTCCTGGCTGAGGTCCAGCACATAACTGGTGACCTGGCCGGTGGCCTTCTCGATGCCGGCGGCGACCGCCTGGTAGTAGGTGCGCAGCCGGCCCTCGGTCGCCGGATCGACGTCGCAGGTGATTCCGAGCTCGCGGCGGCGTGCCGCGGTGAGCACGAACGGACTGAGCAGCTTCTCGGCGCCGAGCCGGTCGAACTGCCCATAGGTGTCGCCAGCCCGCAGCTGGTCGACCAGGTCACGCACGAAGCCGTTGCCGATGGTTGCGCTTACGTCATGCCCGGGGCCGGCCACGCCGCTCATCGGGGGTTCCAGGTGGGCGCGAGATCCGGCGAGTGCTGGCGCAGGACCTTGCGCAGCCACGGCGGCGGGTTGCCGGCGAGCACACCTTGCAACCGCTCGATCAGATCGGTCACCCGGGTGTCCTCGGCCGTCTTCACCGGATGGACCTTGGCCTTCACCACCCGGGCCGCGGCGGACCCGCCGATCGCGCAGACATGGAGGATCGAGCAGTCGGCCACCGCCGCCAGCCTGCTTTCAATCTTGTTGTCCTCGTCATCGCCGGCTGGAGCGAGCGTGCGCGTCTCCATCAGATCGGCCGTGGTCGCCGAGACCTCGTACACGTCGAACCGACAACACAGCCCAAAATGCTGGTCGACGGCGCTGCCGTCACTCGTGGCAAATGCGACTTTCAGCACGTCAACTCCTCATAACACTTATTCGACCGGGTCGGGGAATGCTCACGTCCCGATCCGGCACACCGGCCGGAGCGATAGTCAAGAAGGCAGTTGGCCGCGTCGACAAGCAGCTGGAGGCTGCCGCGGTACCCCGCGGTGGCCCGCAGCTGCGCGCCGAGACGGTCATAAACCGGGAAACCCACGGCCAGGTGGGCCGCGCCGATCCGGTTGGCCACCTCACGACCGCGGCTGGACGCAACGACGAGCTCGGCCCCGGCGGCGGCGGCCCGTTCAGCGAGATCGACGAAGTCACCGACGACCACCTCGTCCCAGGGCGCCCGCTCCAGAACCGCGGCCTCGGTCGGAGACACCGCCGCGACGATCTCCGCGCCCGCGTCGTAGAGGAGCGAACCCACCGCGACGAGCTGTTCCGGCTCACCCGCCAGCGCGACCCGCGCGCCACCGAGGACGAAGTGGCTGTCCATCAGGCCGTCCGCGAGGCGACGCCGCCACCGGCGGACCTCCTCGGGTGCGGGCACACCGCCGAAATCCATCAACGCGTGCACCAGCCGGTCGACCGCCGCCAGCCCACTCAAATGATCATGAGCCGTGAGAGGCGCGACCGCGCGGGCGGCCAACACCGCTCCCGCGCCAGCGGCAGTCGCGCCGATCGCCGCCACCGCGCCCGAAGCTCCGAGACCGAGCAGGTCCGCCACGCTCGTGCCACCGGTGGTCAGCGGCGACCAGGCTTCGTCGAGATGACCGTCGAGTGATCCGGACAGGTCCGGGACGAGTACCGGGGCAAGCCCGAACGCCCGCACCAGCCCGGCCACCTCGTCGAGGTCGACAGCGGACAGCGACGGGCCTACCAGCACCGCCAGCTGCTCCGCACGTGTCGTACCGGCAGCTGGGACCGCTCCGACCAGGGCCTCCAACGCGGCCGCCCAGCCGTCCGACAAACCACCGCGGAAGTCCGGTGTGGACACCGGGACAACCAGCGGGTGCCCCTGCGCCGGAAAACAGGAGGTCCGCGGCGCGTATCTGGACGTCCGCAGGACACCGAGCAGGTCCTCACCGTTGACCTCTGTCATGCCGGTGGTGAGTACCCCGATCACATCCGGATTATTACGTTCAGTAATAGTATCCAGCGCGGCAATAACCGAATCGGAGGCGCCGAGTACCGCTGTGACCTCGGTGACCGCGGTGGTCTGCAAAGGAATCGGTTCGCGGAAGTGACGTGTCAGCAGGGCCTTGGCAAACGCCGTGCAGCCCTGAGCACCGTGCAGCAGCGGGATCGAGCGCGCCAGCCCCAAGAAGACCAGAGCACCGCCGAGAGGCTGGCTGTGCTTGAGCGGATCGAACGCCGCGCCGGTCGCGCCGGGCACCACACGCGCCATCAGCTCGCCCCGTCCGTTCCCGCGGCGGCTGGCCGCTCCCACGGGGCTGGCGCGCGGACCTGCTCCCAGACCGGGCTGGACAGCGCCAGGTCAAGACGGCGGGCGAACTCCACCATCCCGGCGTAGCCAGCGAAAGCGTGCTGCCGTTCCTGGTTGACGTCCAGGAACGGCAGCCTGCCCTTGAGCGCGGTGTACTGGTTACGCCCACCGGCGATGAGTATGTCGGCCTGGGTCTCGCGGACGAGCCGCAGCAGCTCCGCCGGATTCCCGTCCCTGATCACCCGGCCGTCTGGGCCGAGCAACGAAACAATCTTGTCGACGTCATCGTCGGTGCTCTTCGTCGCTCCGGAGGCAACGACCTCCACCCCGAGGTCCTGCAGTGCCGAGACCAACGACCAGCTCTTGACGCCGCCGGTGTAGAGCACGGCGCGGGCCCCGGCGAGCCGTTCCCGGTACGGGGCGAGCGCCGCCGCGACGTCGGCCTCCTCGGCGGCAATGAGCTCGTTCGCGCGCCAGGCGAGCTCGTCACCGCCGAGAAGACCCGCAAATCCACGCAGCGTCGCGGCCATCGCCCGCAGGCCGTAGAAGCTGCCCTCGAACCACGGGATGCCGTAGCGATCCTCCAGCCCGCGGGCGAGCGAGAGCAGCGCCCGCGAGCAGACGACCATCGTCGCCCGGGCGCGGTGGGCTGCGGCGACATCGGCGTACCTGGCGTCGCCGCTGATACTCGCCAGCACTCGGATGCCGAGCTTGGCAAGCACCGGGGCGACATCCCACAGCTCGCCGGCGATGTTGTACTCGCCGACCAGATTCACGTCGTACGGGGTGCTGAACGCCGGTTCGACCGTACCGATCACATGTTCCAGCAACGCCTGACCGGCGAGACGGTTGCCGAAGTTCTTGCTGCCGGCGAAGCCCGGCGCGTGCACCGGGACGACCGGTATCCCGGTCACGGCCGCCGCCGCCGCGCACACCGCGTCGATATCGTCGCCGATCATCGCGGTGACGCAGGTGGAATAGACGAAGACCGCGGGTGGATGGTGGCGCCGGGCGGCCTCGACGATGGTGTCGTAGAGACGCTGTTCACCGCCGAAGACCACCTCCTGCTCACCGATGTCGGTGGCGAACCCGCGCCGGTAGAGCGTCGGACCGGAGGAGAGGCTGCCCCGACCGTCCCACGAGTTGCCGGCACAGGCAATCGGGCCGTGCACCACATGGGCGACGTCGGCGATAGGCACCAATGTGATCATCGAACCGTCGAACGCGCAGCCGCCGGCAGTGCCGCCCGGCTTGGGTTTCGGGCATCCCGCCTTTCGCGCCGCGGGCTCCTTGGTGCGGTTGTGATCGCATGCCGGCTCGTCGAACAGCTTGCCTGGTTCGACCGTGCCGCGGGTCAGGGCAGCCATGTTCACCTCAGCGAATGACGTCGAAGCTGTGGTCCGGGGCGTTGCGGTCGAGCTCGTCGAGCACGGTGTTCACGAACTGGGCGAGCAGATTGATCCCGCCCTCGTAACCGACGATGGGGAACCGGTGCAGATGGTGCCGGTCCGGGATGGGGAAGCCGACTCGGACCAGCGGCAGGTTCGCCTCCCGGGACAGGAACTTCAGGTACGAGTTCCCGACCAGCAGATCGACCGGCTCGGTGAACAGCAGCGACCGCAGGTGCCACTGGTCCTTGCCCGTCCAGACGGTGGCGTGGTGACCGTAGGGGCTCGCGGCGAGGACGGCTTCGGCACGCTTCTTGAATTCCTCGTCACCGTTGGTGGACACCACGTGCACCGGCACGATACCGAGTTCCAGCATGAACCCGAGCAGCGCCACGACGAGGTCGGGGTCGCCCATGACCGCCGCGCGCTTGCCGTGCAGGTAGGCGTGTGAGTCGGTCATCGCGTCGACCAGCCGGCCGCGCTCGGCGGTGACGGCGGCGGGAACCTTGACCCCGGTGAGGGCCGCCACCTCGGTGACGAACCGGTCGGTGTTTCCCACGCCGATCGGCAGCGGCACCGTGGCGGTCTGCTGCCCCCACTCGGTGTGCACCAGCTCAGCGGTCTTGCGCGTGGCGCTCTCCTGCAGGAACAGGGTTGCTTTGGCGTTGATCGCATCGGCGGCCACCGGCAACGGCGTGCCGCCTGGGTACAGTTCGTAGTCTCCGGTGGCTGGCGAGTCCAGAGCGTCGGTGTGGTCGCCGAGCAGGACGTGCTTGACGCCCAGCAGGGTGAGCAGCCGCTTGATCTCACGCAGGTTGCCGGTGTAGGTCTCGAAGCCCGGCACCACGTTCAGCGTGCCGTTGGACTTCTTCGCTTTCTTTCCCGCGTTCAGGTAGGAAAGAATGCCCTTCATCATGTTGTCGTAGCCCGTGAGGTGCGAGCCGACAAAACTCGGGGTGTGCGCGTAGGGCACCGGGTAGTCCGCGGAGATGGCACCCTTCTCCCGGGCTATACCGATAAAGTTCTGCAGGTCGTCACCGATGACCTCGGCCATGCAGGTGGTGGAGACCGCGACCATGTCCGGCTTGTAGAGCGCGGTGGCGTTCTCCAGCGCCTCGATGAGGTTGTTGAGGCCACCGAAGACGGCGGCGTCCTCGGTCATCGACGACGACGCCGCCGGGAACGGCTCCTTGAAATGCCGGGCGAAGTAGCTGCGGAAGTACGCTACGCAGCCCTGGGAACCGTGAACGAGCGGGAGCGTGCCGGCGAACCCAATGGCCGCGAGCAGCGCGCCGAGCGGCTGGCAGGCCTTGCCCGGGTCGATGGTGAGCGCCTCCCGGGCGAAGTTCTTCTCCCGGTACTCCCAGGAACGGGTCCAGTCCGCGATCCGAGCGATCTCGGCGGGGTCGGTGGGGTCCTCGAACTCACGCTTGCGGTCGAACTGCTCCTGGAAGTGCGGAGCCTTGAACAGCTCGTTGTGGTCGAGCACGCGGAGAGGTACGGGATTGTCTGTCATGCGAACGCCCTCTTATGTAATCGATGGGGAGGGGGAGGAAGGAGCGGCTTCTCCCGGACGGCTGCTTTCGCCGCGATCCGGGAGAGGCCGATTCGCTACGGCGGACTGCCGCACGGGGCCGCCCGGCCACTTCCGGCGATCGCGCTTCGACGGAACGCGACCCGCCCTCGGCCGGCGCCTTTCACAACCTGGCGGATCCGCTCCCCCAGCGGCTCGGGAGCCGATCAGAAAACGGTTCCCGAGCCACCGGATCACCAGGTCGGTCACCCCGGCCGCCGTTGGCACGATCACTGCCGCGCTCGCGCCGACGGCTGGGGCGTGTTTCGAAAGCCAGCTGTCCGGCTCGCCACGCCCAGGCGGCCCCTGGCCGCGTTCTCGGCCACACCGATACAACTCATCCGGTATCGGTGTGACCCGCGGCCTTGCCAGGAACCGCCTGAACGCGGCTCCCTGATCGAACGACAGCTTCCGAAACACGCCGTAGGGGCCTACGCGGCGGCCGTGGACCAGGGCGCCTGGAACAAGTTCCAGGTCGGGCTGTTGATCGCGATGTCCATGTCGCGGGCGAACACGGCGAAGCCGTCGACACCGTGGTACGGGCCAGAGTAATCCCAGGAGTGCATCTGGCGGAAGGGAAGCCCCATCTTGTGGAAGACGTACTTCTCCTTCACGCCGGCCCCCATCAGGTCGGGCCGCAGCCGGCGGGCGAACTCCTCCAGCTCGTAGGCGCTCGGGTCGTCGTAGATCACGACGCCCTCGCCGAGCTCGGGGTTGGTGCGGCTGTAGTCATCCTTGTGGGCGAACTCGTAGCCGGTACCGATGATCTCCATGCCGAGATCCTCGTAAGCGCCGATGGTGTGCCGCGGGCGCAGGCCACCGACGAGCAGCATCACCCGCTTGCCCTCCAGCCGCGGCCGGTACTCGTTGCGCACCAGGTCGAACAGAGGCTGGTAGCTGGCGATCGCGGCCTCGGTCTTCTCCTTGATCGTGTCATCGAAGAACGACGCGATCTTCCGCATCGACTCAACAATCTTGGTCGGGCCGAAGAAGTTGAACTCGGTCCACGGGGTGCCGAAACGCTCCTCCATCGTGGTGCAGATGTAGTTCATGGAGCGGTAGCAGTGAATCAGGTTCAGCTTGGTCATGTGGCTGGTGGACAGCTCGTTGAGCGTGCCGTCGCCGGACCACTGGGCCACCACCCGCAGGCCCATGTCCTCCAGAATGCGCCGGGATGCCCACGCGTCGCCGCCGATGTTGTAGTCACCGATCAGGGCGACGTCATATGCGGTCTGCTTGGTGGTGTCCCGGGTGCCGAGCACGATGTCCCGGATGGCGTCGTTGGCGATGTGGTGGCCCAGCGACTGGCTGACGCCGCGGAAACCCTCGCACTTCACCGGGACGACCGGCATGTCCAGTTCCTTCGACGCCTCGCGGGCGACCGCGTCGATGTCGTCACCGATCAGGCCGATCGGGCACTCGGACTGGATGGAGATACCTTTGGCCAGCGGAAACAGCTCGGAGATCTCCTTGCAGATCGCGGCGAGCTTCTTGTCACCGCCGAACACGATGTCGCGTTCCTGGAAGTCGCTGGTGAACTGGAACGTGACGAAGTTGTCGACGCCGCGGGTACCGTGCGAGTAGTTGCGCCGGGAGGCCCAGGAGTACTGGCCGCAGCCCACCGGGCCATGGCTGATATGGACCATGTCCTTGATCGGGCCCCACACCACGCCCTTGGAACCGGCGTAGGCGCAGCCGCGGATCGTCATCACACCAGGACGCGACTTGATGTTGGACTTGACCTCGCACTCCTTCGACCCGTCAGGGTCGTTGGGCTTGATGTGCTTGGCCCGGAACTTCGCGGCCTTGGCCGGATACCCGGCGAGAACATCGTCGATCATTGCCTGGGTGCCGGCGACCGGCGTCCCGGGGGGAGTCACAGGAGGAGTCACGACAGACCTTTCTGATGAGAAGTTCGCCTGGTCACGCGACCGCGGTGGCCTTCTGGCCGACGATTGACTCGTCCTCCTGCTCCATGATCCCGAAGTCGATCAGGAGCTCCTCGAGCTCGTCCATGGTGATCGGCGTGGGGATGGTCTTCATGTCGTTCTCTTCGATCTTGCGTGCCAGTTCCTTGTACTCATTCGCCTGGTTGGACTCGGGCGCGTACTCCAGAACCGTCATCCGGCGCAGCTCGGCGTGCTGAACGATGTTGTCGCGGGGGACAAAGTGAATCATCTGGGTGTTCAGCCGCCGCGCGAGCTCGGTGATGAGCTCGTCCTCACGGTCGGTCTTACGGCTGTTGCAGATGAGCCCGCCCAAGCGCACGCCACCGGAATGCGCGTACTTCAGGATGCCTCGGGCGATGTTGTTTGCCGCGTACATGGCCATCATCTCACCGGAGGTGACGATGTAGATCTCCTGGGCCTTGCCCTGGCGGATCGGCATGGCGAAGCCGCCGCACACGACGTCACCAAGAACGTCGTAACAGACGAAGTCGAGGTCCTCGTAGGCGCCGTTCTCCTCGAGGAAGGTGATCGCGGTGATCACACCACGGCCCGCGCAGCCCACGCCCGGCTCAGGACCACCGGACTCGACGCAACGGATGTCGAACTCACCGGACAGCAGCACCTCCTCGAGCTCGAGATCCTCGACCGAGCCCTTCTCCGCGGCCAGGGCCAGAACCGAGGTCTGCGCCTTCGAGTGCAGGATCAGACGGGTCGAGTCCGCCTTCGGGTCGCAGCCAACGATCATGATGCGGTTGCCGCGGGTAGCGAGCGCCGCCATCGTGTTCTGCTGAGTGGTGGACTTGCCGATACCGCCCTTGCCGTAAAAGGCGATCTGCCTCATCGCTGTGTGCTCCTCACCGCACGCCCGAGCGTGCGTCCATGTCGGAAAACCAGAGTTCGTTCAGATAGCTGTGCTGGTACAGACAGCCGTGCTGGTACAGGTGACGGAAACCTGGAACCGCTCGTAGAGATCACGGATCTCGTCCGAGCGCAACGGGCGCTTGAGCATGCAGACCTGCGAGCGCAGACCCTCCAGGACCGGTCCGAGAACGCGCTCGTCCGCATCGATCCCGTGCTTGCGCAGGGCATGGCGCACCGATGCCCGCCCCGCGTGCTTGCCCACGACCAGGCGGCGACGGGCGCCGACCTCAGCGGGGTCGAAGGGCTCGTAGAGGCTGGGCGCCTTGAGCACCCCGTCCACGTGGATACCGGACTCGTGCATGAACGCCGCCCCACCGACGACGGCCTTCCCGCACGGCACCGGACGGCGTGCCGCGCGCGAAACCAGGGCCGCGAGCGCCCGGAAGGACGTGGTGTCCAGGCTGACCCTGAGGCCGAACAGGTGGCGCAGTGCCATCGCCACCTCCTCCATGGGCGCGTTGCCGGCCCGTTCACCCAGCCCCGCGACCGTGGTGCTGACGAACCCGAAGCCCGCCCGGACCGCCGCGAGCGTGTTGGCGGTGGCGAGACCGAAGTCGTCATGGGCGTGGATCTCCCAGTTGGCGGGCACCGCGCCCACCAGCTGGGACGCGCGGGCCCAGGCGCCGAAGGGCTCGAGGACCCCGACGGTGTCGGCCCAGCGCAGGCGGTCGACACCATCGCGGGACAGTTCGCCCGCGAGCTCGATGACGAAGCCGTCGTCCGCCCGCGAAGCATCCTCGAACCCGACCCCGACCAGCAGGCCCAGGTCGAGGGCGGCGGCGGCGCACTCGCGGATCCGGGTACGCGCCCACGCCCGGTCGCGCCCGAACTTGTGCGCAAGGTGCAGGTCGGAGACGGGGATACTGATGTGAACGCGACGGACGCCAGCGGCGACCGCCGCGTCGATGTCGGACCGCATCGCCCGGCACCAAGCGACGATCTCCGCCCGCAGCCCGGCGGACGCGATACGACGCAGTACTTCGCGCTCGGCCGAGCCCATGGCCGGCACGCCCGCCTCGATCTGCTGCACTCCCGCCTGGTCGAGCGCGACGGCGATGGCGAGCTTCTCCTCGGCCGTGAAGGCAACTCCCGGGGCCTGCTCACCATCACGCAGGGTGGTGTCACAGAACCCGATCACGCTGTCGTGCCTCACAGTTGCCCTCCGTCGGTCGAAAAGGAAGGTGGCGAGATGCGCGGGCCCACGGTCAGCTGTCCGCGACCGGTGGCGGCCTCCGCGGGCCTCGCCGTTGAAGCGCCGCGATTAGGAATGTCGTCCACCGTTGTTTCACGCTCTTTAAGCGCCGTATCTTCGCAGTAACGTTTCGGCCGCATCCGCGATTCTGGGACGAATAGCCGAGGAGCCCCGGGCCGGGTGTCGAAAAGCCCTGGGACCAACGGTGCGAACGCCTGGCGCCACATGGTTCGCCGCTGGTCGTCACCGGACCCGCAGGCACAATACGACAACTTGTCTCCCAGCTATTGTTTTACGCTCGGAAGCCATGACCAAATATCGTGGGCAGCCGACTTGGGACGAATGAACCAGCGCCTGTGGGCCAATGACCCGGACAGTTTTTCAAACGCCCCGGAGAAGTCTGCCCCGGGACCCGGGCATGACAAACAGTGGCGAGCACAACAAAGGCGTTCCCCGGTCGCGGGCGTTGTGACGACGCCGACGACCGAGGAACGCCAGGGATCAGTGCACCGCGGGTCTGGGAAAGCGAAGGATCACGTCATACCGATGAATCAGTAGATCAGTAGATCGGTGGATCAGGCGAGCGTCCAGGTGTTGCCCGCGTGCAGCAGCTCGGAAAGCAGCTCATCGGGCGTCGATGCCGCGCTGCCCGCCCGCGCGGAGGTGTTCTGCTCCGCCACCATGGCCTCGTACGAGGGCCGGTGCACCCGGCGGAACACCCCGATCGGGGTGTTGCTCAGATCGGAGTCGGACAGCCGGGACAGGGTGAAGGCGTAGGCCGGGCCCGCAACCGTCTCGTCGTGAACGATGATCTCGCTGCGGGGGACGTTGGCGGTGTCCGCGACCTCGAGCCCGAAACCACGCGGCTCGCGCACGACGCACTTCTCCCCCGACCCGCCGAACGTGATCGGCTTACCGTGCTCCAGACGGACCAGCACCGAGTCGCGGCTGGCCGGGTCCTTCAGCACGTCGAACGCACCGTCGTTGAAGATGGCACAGTTCTGGTAGATCTCGATGAAGGCGCTGCCCTCGTGCGCGGCGGCGGCACGCAGCACCGAGTGCAGGTGCTTGCGGTCGGAGTCGATGGTACGGGCCACGAACGACGCCTCCGCGCCGAGCGCGAGCGCGATCGGGTTGAACGGGGTGTCGCGGGAGCCGACCGGCGTCGACTTGGTGACCTTGCCGAACTCCGACGTGGGCGAGCACTGCCCCTTGGTCAGTCCGTAGATCCGGTTGTTGAACATCAGAATCTTGAGGTTGACGTTACGGCGGAGTGCGTGGATGAGGTGGTTGCCGCCGATCGACAACGCGTCACCGTCACCGCTGACGACCCATACCGACAGGTCTGGACGGCTGACCGCGAGACCCGTCGCGATCGCCGGTGCCCGGCCGTGGATCGAGTGCATGCCGTAGGTGTTGAGGTAGTACGGGAACCGGGACGAACAGCCGATCCCGGAGACGAACGTGATCCGCTCACGCGGGATGCCCAGCTCCGGCATGAACGACTGGATGGCCGACAGGATCGCGAAGTCACCGCATCCCGGGCACCAGCGGACCTCCTGATTCGACCTGAAGTCCTTGGCGGTGAGTTTGACGGGCACTTCAGTCATTACGCACGACCTCCTCGAGAACTGTCTCCAGCTCGGCCGAGGTGAACGGCTGGCCGTTGACCTTGTTGTAGGACACGCTGTCGATCAGGTAGCGCTCACGGACCACATGGGCGAGCTGGCCGAGGTTCATCTCCGGGATGACTACACGGTCGTAGCTGGCGAGCACCGCACCGACGTTCCTCGGCATCGGCGCGATGTGACGCAGATGCGCCTGGGCGATGGAGACTCCGCGTTCCCGCAGCTTGCGGCAGGCGGCACCGATCGGCCCGTAGGTGGAGCCCCAGCCGAGCACCAGCACCCGGGCAGCACCCGAAGGATCCTCAACCTCAAGGTCGGGCACGTCGATCGCCTCGACCCGGGCCGCGCGCAGCCGCATCATCAGGTCGTGGTCGGCCGGCACATAGGACACCGCGCCGGTACCGTCCGCCTTCTCCAGCCCACCGATGCGGTGTTCCAGGCCGGGTGTGCCCGGCACCGCCCAGGGGCGGGCCAGCGTGTGCGGGTCGTGCAGGTACGGCAGGAACGTGCCGTCGGGGCCGTTGGGCTCGGTCGCGAACTCCACCCGCAGGTCGGGCAGGTCCGCCGGATCCGGCAACAGCCATGGCTCGGAGCCGTTGGCCAGGTAGCCGTCGGAGAGCAGGATGACCGGCATCCGGTAGGTCAGCGCGATCCGCGCCGCCTCCAGCGCCGCGTCGAAACAGTCCGCCGGTGAGCGGGCTGCGATCACCGCGAGCGGCGCCTCACCGTGCCGGCCGAACAGGGCGATGTTCAGGTCGGACTGCTCGGTCTTGGTCGGCAGGCCGGTCGACGGGCCGGCCCGCTGCACGTCGACGATGATCAGCGGAAGCTCCAGCATCACCGCGAGGCCGAGGGTCTCGGTCTTGAGCGCCAGCCCCGGGCCGGAGGTCGAGGTGACACCGAGCGCACCGCCGTAGGAGGCACCGAGCGCCGAGCCGACCGCCGCGATCTCGTCCTCGGCCTGGAAGGTGGTCACGCCATAGCGCTTGTACCCGGACAGCTCGTGCAGGATCTCCGAAGCCGGGGTGATCGGATAGGCACCCAGGAAGAGCGGCAGGCGAGCCCGCAGGGCCGCGGCGGCCAGGCCGTAGGCGAGCGCCGAGTTGCCGTTGACGCTGCGGTAGGTGCCGGGCTCCAGCTTCGCGGGCTTGACCTCGTAGCGGACGGCGAAGTCCTCGGTGGTCTCACCATAGTTCCAGCCGGCCTGGAACGCGGCCACGTTCGCGGCGGCCAGCACCGGCTTCTTGGCGAACTTCTGCTTGAGAAACTCGACCGTGCCCTCGGTGGGCCGGCTGTACATCCACGACAGCAGACCGAGGGCGAACATGTTCTTCGCCCGCTCGGCGTCCTTCTTCGAGACGTCGAGATCGGCGAGCGCGGCGACCGTCGCGGTCGTCAGCGGCACCCGGTGCACCGTGTACCCGTCGAGTGAGTCGTTCTCCAGTGGATTACTCGTGTAACCGACCTTCTCAAGATTACGCGGGGTGAACTCATCCGTGTTGACAATGATCTCCGCATTCGGCGGCAGATCGGCAAGATTGGCCCGCAACGCCGCCGGGTTCATCGCCACCAGTACATCCGGCGAGTCACCGGGGGTGAGGACGTCATGAGCGGCGAAATGCACCTGGAAGCTGGACACGCCGTGCAGCGATCCTGATGGGGCACGGATCTCGGCGGGGTAGTTGGGCAGGGTGGACAGGTCGTTTCCCAGGATGGCGGTCTCGGAGGCGAAACGGTCGCCGGTGAGCTGCATGCCGTCGCCGGAGTCACCGGCGAACCGGATTGCCACCCGGTCCAGATGCTGGATCTGCTTGGCCACGTACGTGGACCTCCTCAATGACCGACGGTCGGCGAGGGTGCATACCCACTGTTCTACAGCGAGTAGAGCGAACCATGCGGATCGCCCGTCCTTCTTATACGGAGACATTGCTTCAACGGTGTTTCGCACTGTCAAATCGCCATCTCGCGAAGCGGGCGTTCCGGCTCACGTCAAATTCGACAACAGCAACGTCACATATATCTCCGGACGTGCGGAAAAAGCATCGCTAATTGCGCGGACAACACCTTCCGCGGGACCTTCGGGAGCCAATAGCGGAAAGACGTTTCCCGCCGCGGGGGACCACCGCCCCCGTTCTCGCGGCGGCGAAGGTCGGGCGTCTGCCGGTAACCGGCCCACCAGGGTGTGGCTGGCACCACCTGCCCGGCGGATACGAAAAGTATCCAGCTCATCCGGACCGGTCATCAGTCATCGGTTAACGGCCAGCGACGGCAGGCGGCAGGCGGTGCGCTCTCCCCCGTTCACCGGGTGAGGCTCGCGAAGATGTCGTCGAGGAGCGGCTGGCCGGGTGCCCGGCCATGTTCGACGTACCACTCGGTGCCCAGTGCCCATCTGAACACCGGGTAGGGAAGGCGCAGCAGCACCGTCAGCAGGCGGAGCCCCGACCCCGCGTCGGCGCTGGCCTGGCTGGCGTGAGCGGCCAGGGCCGCCCGCTTCGTACGCGCGTGGCGACGCACGTCGACCCGGTGGGTCAGCGCCTCGCGTGGGGTGTACATGCCCGCGACGCGCGCGGGGTCGAAGCCCGCCGGGACGCCGGGCAACCGGCTGACGATCCGCAGCGCCCGCCGCAACACCCCGCGATCCAGCGTCGCCTCCAGGACGACCGTGGTACCGGCGAGCCGGGCGGCACGAACCCCGACCTGATGCACCCGCACATGGTCCGGGTGGCCGTAGCCACCGGCCGGGTCGTAGATGGTGAGCGCGTCCGCCCGCTCCGCACGCAGGATCTCAGCCAGCCGCAGAGCCGCTTCACCGGCGTCCGCCGCGGCGAATGCCGCCGGCGCGGCGAATGCCGCCGGCGCGGCGGCGGACGGCGCGGCTGGCATCCCGGAATCCTGATAGCCCAGCCACACGACCCGCGCGCATCCGAGCAGCTGGGCGGAGCGCTCCAGCTCGGCCTGGCGCTGGTGGGCCAACGGGCCGCGGGCGAGCACCTCACGCGACGCTGAGCCAGCACCGCCGGTGGTGGCGACCACAAGGACCACCCGGTGCCCCTCAGCCGCCGCCCTCGCCAAGGTGCCGCCGGTGAGCAGCGCCTCGTCGTCGGGATGGGCGTGGAAGGAGACAAGTGTGTACGGCATCGTCCCAGTCTGCGCATCGGGCTCGGGCGAGGATGATCCGCCAGCGACATTCCACCATGCTCCGCGATGGAAAATCCGCGCGCGCTTGTCTGGTAGCGTCCTGTTACGATAGCAGGTGTGAGCCCTGTCACTCGGAAGAACCCCGGTCGGACCCTGATAAGGGACCACAGCCGGAACACGCCGTGGCCGTACGGGCCAGTCCTCGAAGCCGCCGCTCCCCTCCATGATGAGCAGTCGGTGCTCGTCGCTGAAATGTGGGCGTCGCGGTTACTGGGGCAGATCTGGGTCACCGGTTGGGCCGATGACGCGGCCGGCGACACCCATGACCCGAATGACGTCATGGAAAACCAGGTCGAGGCGTTCATCCACTATCTGGCGGGCCAGTCCAGCGCCGTTGCCCTGACGATCCTGCGCGCGCTGGCGCTGGTGGGTGAGGACTGGATGCGCGACCTGGCCACAATGGCCGCGCGCGGCCTGGCCGGACGTGGCATCCCGGAACCGGCCTGGGCCGCCCACAGCGGTACCACCGAACTGATCGACGCGCTGTCGACGACCGACATGTTCGGTGACGTTGAGGTGATCACGCTTGTCTTCCGGCGGGCCGCGATCGACCATGTTGTCGTCGTCTTCGTCGACCATGCCTCCCTCGCGGGCATCTTTAAGATCATGGTTGGCGAAATGGCGGCCGACAACCTCACGGCGCTGGTCACGGCCTTCGGTCCCGGGGGATCGCTCAGCGATCCGATCTCACTGACTGCCGCGCAGGCCAGAGCCCGGCTGGATGACGCCCTCGACAGGATGCTCGATCACGGCCCGCCGGAGGCGGAGTACATCCAGGACGCGGAGTACATCGCGGCGGACCGCGACGGCGTCGACGACCGCGGCAGCGAGGACGACGAGGACGACGAGGACGACGACCCAGCCGGGACCTGGGCACTGCTGCGGGCGAGACTCGATCTGCTGCCCGACGACGCGTTCGCCGGGACCGGGGCCACCGACGCCGACATGATCGTTATTGGCGGATCAGATGTCAACGGCTCGGACCTGGACCTGGCCGATGACGGGGCCGACCGAGCGGAAGCCGAACGCGTCGTCATGCGGTTCCTCGCGACGGATCGCGCCAAGGCGTTACCCGATCGTGACGCGGCCCGGATCTGGGCGCGGATGGCGGCTGATTGGGCCCTCGACCTGGGACGAGCGGCGCAGCACTACGGCCCGCTGTCGCTGGGATATTTCCTCATCACCGAGGTGAGTCAACACATTACGATCGGGGATGACGACCTGACGCTGCTGCCAGCCGTCATCCGGGCCTGGGCGCACTTCACCGCCGACGCCCGCGGGCTGGGCGCCATCGCGCACCAGCAGTGGGACGAGCAGCTGGCGGACGTGCTGGACCAGTTCGCCTCCGCGTACAAGGAACCTGGCGCGGTCGAGCACCGCGCCACCTGCGCGGATGTCATCGCCTTCCGGCTGTACGAGACCGAAACCAGCTCCGAGGCCCTCTTCGACAGACTTTACGCATCGGCTCCCACCCTCATGCGCGGGCAACTCGACGCGGCCAGGCTGGCGCTGGACCCGCTCCCGCCACCCGCGGCCGCCGCGGCGGGAACCGTCTACCGGGTCAAGGTGCTGCTGCGCGGGTCGAAACCACCGATCTGGCGCCGGCTTGAGATCTCCTCGATGAGTACGCTGACCGACCTGCACAAGGTGATCCAGGCCGCGTTCGACTGGAATGGCGATCACCTATGGGTGTTCACGACCGACTACGGACAGTTCGGATACTCCTCCGACCTGGGCGATCAAGATCCGGACTCGGTGACCCTCGCCCAGATCGCCACGGAAGGCACCACGTTCCGCTACCTGTTCGACTTCGGCGACAACCTGGACCACAACGTCATTGTTGAGAGGACGCTGCTCGCCGCGACGGGAACCGCCTATCCCCGTTGCGTCGGCGGCCGCCAGCCCGATCCCGCCCTGTACTACTTCGACGATGATGACGAGGGCCGTACCGACGCGGTCTTTGACAAAGAACTGATCAATGCCCGTCTCGCGAGGCTACAGACATAACCCGTAGCCTCCCAGCAAGGGCACGTACAGCATCCACGCACGACTCCTTTCCGTATTCAGCGGTTACGGAGCGCGGTTTTTGCTGGATTCAGATCTC
>NZ_CAKJTM010000014.1:43683-46440 GCF_917627345.1 Protofrankia sp. CiP3
CAAAGGTTTGCGATCCGCTGACTGTAGATCGACACGATGTATCATGTGCGAAACGGATCGTCTGATCAAGCTGGTGTTTGAAGCAGGTCACGGCCAGTGCAACGGGGTTCATGGTCTGGCAGCTCAGGCGGTGAGGAGACGGCTGTCGAAGCCGGCGGCGACGAGAGCCTTGAAGGCCGCATACACGTCCTCCGGGACGTCCTGGGCGATGGCGAACCCGAGCTTCGGGTACTCGATCACCCGTTGCAGGTCACCGACGAGCATGTCGATGACCATCTTGTCGTCACCGATGCTCTTGAGGTAGTCGTCGAACACCAGCGGCTGCGACGCGCAGATCACCTCGACCTCGGGCCATAGCTTGCAGGCGGTGGCGAAGGAGCGCCGCTCCATATACGGCATGGAGACCAGCAGCACCCAGGCTGGGGCAATGCCTGCCGCGGCCAGGACCTGCCGGGAGAACGTGATGTTCTCACCGGTATTGCGGGCCTTGGTCTCCAGCAGGATCGCGGTGTCGGGGACGCCGAGGTCGAGGGCATGCTCCCGGAAGTGGACGGCCTCACCGCGGGGGAACCGCTCCGGTGTGGTGGGGTTGGGGCCGCCGGTGAACACCAGGGTCGAAAACAGCCCGGCGCGATACAGCTCGGCGCAGAACACCGGCACCCCCAGGTCGTGGCTGCCCAAGCCGATCGCGACATCGACCGGCCGCACGTCGTGGTGCATCCGGTGGTAGTCCCAGATCAGGGTGGCCTGGTGCCGCGCCTCGTCGGTGATGGCTGGCTGGTTGTCCGTCACGTGCTCGTCTCCCTGGTCACCGCCGGGGGCCGGATGCCCCCTCGCTCACGGGCCTTGATGCCCTCGATGCTGCGCAGCTGGTGGCTCAGCCCGTAGCGCGCGGCCATCGTCGCGGCGCGGTCGAGGACGGCCCGCCCATCATCCCGGGTGGCCGGGTCGGACAGCAGGATGTGGCCGTGGGCAGTGTCCAGACGGACCCGCTGTAGCGGCGAGTCGGCCGCCCCGCCGCCGCGGGCAATGCTGATGAAGTGCACCGCCTTGCTCAGGTCACCGGCCCCGCGGTGGGCCAGAGCGAGTTTCTGGTGGGCCACCGACCAGTCGTCCGGCTCGGCGAGGTCGGCGAACTCCCGGGTCGCATCCAGCATGACGCGGCCGGCATGGTCGTAGTTGCCGGCCTTGCTCAACGCCGTCCCCACCCACAGCCGTGCTCTGGCCCGGTCGCGGCGAGATAGCCGGTCGTCGGCGGCGAGAGCGTCGTAGTGGCGGGCGGCGATCTCCAGCTTGCCCGACATCTCGGCGACCACCGCGAGGGACAACTCGAGCTGGGCGACGCGACGAGGGATGTCGAGTTGGATGAAGATCGACTGGGCGGTGAGATAGGAGTGCTGGGCCGAGTTCGGCCCGAGGACCACACCTCGGTCACGTCGGAGGTCGCCGAGCAGGGCAGTAGACCGGGCGAACAGATACAAACCCTTCTCGTCGAGTTCCAGCGGCGTGAAGCGGGTCAGCCACCGGCCCAACAGAGCGTCGGAGACGGTGAAGTTCTGCCGGGACAACGCGACGACGGCCCGCTCCAGATCATCGGTCCACGACTCGAACTCCCAGGCCCGCGGCACCGTCGTGATGATCCGCCGCGCTACCCCGGCCCCGGGACGGTTGGCTGCGGACAGGGCCGTCTCGAACCGCAGATGCACGGCGGTGTCCGCGCGCGCCAGCGCGGTGTCCAAGATGGCCTGGGTGTCGGGCCTCGGTGAGGTGCCGGCCAGCAGCTTCTCCCATTTCGAGACGGTGCGGACCGCGACACCGAGGTGCTCGGCGAACGCGCGGACGCTCAGCCGCAGCGCGAGACGCAGAGCCCGCGCCTCCAGACCGGTCCACCGATGCACGGTCGCCACGCGCGTCGCTCCCTTCCGACCATCATGGAAGCATGGTCTGCGCACATGGGAGGACGAAAGTACAACGCAAGTACGACAGCAGGGCATTCTGTCGCCGTCGGGTCGCGGTCACGCTCGAAAGCGTCACCACCTTCCGCGCCTTTGCACGGTCATGGGAGAACCGCGATGGAATCGTTTGAACGCGCCCGCCTGGACGCCTACTTCACAAAGATCATCGCCCGGTTCGCCTCCGACGAGCAGGTCACTACCTTCCTGATCACCCATCTGCTGGCCGAGCGTCCCGGCTTCGTCCGCGCGGTCGCGGCGATGAGCCGGCTGCGGGCCGTACTGCCCAAGCCCAAGTCGGTCAACCCCACCGCCCGACGCGAGGTCGAGCAGACCATCGGAGTCGACGTGCTCTCCCGGGAGCTGTTCACCGACCCGGACGCGGCCCTGGACTACTTCGAGGCCCGGGCCGCCGCCGAGCCGATCGCGCTGCTCGACGTCGGCGGCTACTTCGCTCCGACCCTGACCGACCTGCGTGGACGCTTCTCCGGTCAGCTCTTCGGGGTGATCGAGGATACCGAGAACGGCCACCGCCGCTACGCCGGCCTCGACAAACTTCCCTGCCCTGTGATCTCCGTCGCCCGTTCGCCGCTGAAGGACCCCGAGGACTTCCTCGTCGGCCAGTCCGTCGTCTTCTCCACCGAAGCCGTCATGCGTGGCCGCGGCGACATCCTGCACGGCCGCCCCGCCCTGGTCATCGGGTTCGGGAAACTCGGCTCCTCGATCGCCCGTCTCCTGCACGCCAAAGGCGTTCAGATCACCGTCTTCGATATCGACCCCGTCCGCCGCACCCAGGCCCTCTCCC
>NZ_CAKJTM010000014.1:46898-48524 GCF_917627345.1 Protofrankia sp. CiP3
GGGCTTCACCGTCGCCCGTGACCGCGAGAGTGCGCTGACCGGGGCCGGGCTGGTGCTCTGCGCCACCGGCGCGGTCTCCCTGCACGGCGAGGACTTCGCCCACCTGCGCAACGGCGCCTACGTCGCCACCGTCACCAGCAGCGAGGACGAACTCGAGCTGACCGGGCTGCCAGACATCTACACTCGCACGGCTGTCGGCGACCACGTGACTCGTTACCAGACCACCGGGCACTACTTCTACCTGGCGAACGGCGGCAACGCGGTCAACTTCCTGCACGGCGCCAGCGTGGGGCCGTTCATCTTCCTGGTCCAAGCCGAGATACTCGCCGGGATCAGGATGCTCACCCGCGGCGATCTCACCCCCGGCATCCACGAGGTTCCCGCAGCCGACCGTGCCACGATCGCGGCGATCTGGCTCTCCTACTTCAACAGGTGATCGACTTGGCCATCACGGCAGACCACATCCGCGCCACCCTGACCGCCTACCTCGACATCCACGCCGAGGAGAAGCCCGACCTCGCGCTCCTTCTCGACCTCCTCGACACCGGCGCTGGCCTCACTTCCCGCAAGGAGTTCCGCGGCCACGCGACCGCCGGCGCGATCCTCACCGACGCCGACGGACGCGTCCTACACATCTACCACCGAGCACTCGACACGTGGCTTATGCCCGGCGGCCACCTCGAAACCCAGGACGAAACCCTGCTAGACGCCGCCTTGCGTGAGCTCACCGAGGAGACCGGCATCCCGGTCAACGCCGTCACACCAGCTGATGATAAGCCGATCCACATCGACGTTCATCCCATCCCCGCCAACGATGCCAAAGGCGAGCCGGAGCACCAGCACATCGACTTCCGGTTCCTCTTCCACACCGCCGCCGACATCGGCCAGCTCCAGACCGAAGAAGTCACCGACGCCACCTGGCGCAACATCGACATCCTCAGCGACCCGACCTTGCGACAACGCATCGCCGCAGCCCTTCGCTGACACCCCCGACCGCCCGCCCCGCGCGCATCCGGCCCCGGACGCGCGCGGGGGCCGGCCTCCATCATCATCACCCCGGGCCTCACACGTCCCTCGACGGCCCACGACCCCACTGCCTGCGCAAGGGACTTGACAGCCCGGCTACCGACTGGGATCCGTCACTGGACGTGATAAGTGTGCAGGTACGCGGGCCGACACGACCAGGCTCGCTTTGACCTGGTTCTGTGTGGATGCTGTCCGAGCCTCCCCAGGGGCGCTCGACCGTGTCCACGAACATCGGCACACGGCGTGACCCGCGGATGTGGACAGTGCGGTTGAGCCGGACGCTCGAGGAAGTCCAGGTAAGGGCGTCGCTGGGCTTCCTCAGACACTTCTCGGAAATTCCTCGGACACGCTCTCAGCGCCGTTCCCGGCGCATCCGCCGCATGATGACAATGAGGTCGGCCACCGCTGTCAAGGCGATCAGAGCGAGTACGGCGGCGGGCAACGGCCGATCGGAAACCGCGTAATAGGCGCAAGCGCCGACGCAGAACAGAAGCCCGAACAGGGCGAGTGCCAAGCGCAGACCCAATGCGCTGCGGGCGGGCGGGAATCCACCTGGGCCACCGTCATCCACAGCTGCCCGCTGCTCCGGGCTTAGTGGTC
>NZ_CAKJTM010000014.1:49167-80469 GCF_917627345.1 Protofrankia sp. CiP3
ATGAACTTCCAGCGCCGACCACTGAGAGCGACCGGCAACAGGAGACGCGGCGCGCGGGGCCGGGGTACACACCTCGCATCGTTGTCGTCGGTCGACACCCACAACCTCCGGTGCCTCCCTCCGCCGCCTCGCGATCTACGCACCCCGGCCCCGCTCCTTGAACCACACCCCTGTTGCCGGGCACTCTCAGAGCGCGTTTGAGATCATCATTCCGGCTCGCCGCGTCCAGGCGCCCCCTGGCTGCGTTGTCGGCCAAACCGATACAACTCATCCGGTATCCCTTCGGCCTTCCGCCTTGCCAGGGGGCGCCTGGACGCGGCTCACTGATCGAAAGCCCGATCTCAAACACGCTCTCAGATGATCTCGCGGTCGCCGAGATAAGGCCGCAGCACCTTGGGGACACGGACATGATGATCAGCAGTCTGGAAGTTCTCCGTGATTGCGGCCAGTAGCCGAGGTGTTGCCACCGCCGTGTTGTTCAGCGTGTGGGCGAACCGGACCCGCCCGTCAGCGTCCTTGTAACGGATGTTCGCCCGGCGGGCCTGCCAGTCGTGCAGGGTCGAGCAGCTGTGGGTCTCCCGGAAGCGCTCCAGCGACGGGAACCACGTATTGATGTCGTTCATCCGGAACTTGCCGAGGCCCATGTCGCCGGTGGCGCACTCCACCACCTCGTAGGCCAGGCCCAGGGACTGCAGGACGTGTTCAGCGGTGCCGAGCAGCTCGGCGTGCCAGCGGGCCGACTCCGCCTCGTCGGCCACGCAGATCACGAACTGTTCGACCTTCTCGAACTGGTGCACGCGCAGCAGCCCACGGACGTCACGCCCTGCGCTGCCGACCTCCCGACGGAAACACGGCGAGATCCCGGCATAGCGCAACGGCAGGTCACGCAGGGACAGCATCTCCCCGGAGTGCAGACCGACCAGCGCGACCTCGGCGGTACCAGCGAGATAGAGATCGTCCCCGGGCAGCTGGTAGATCTCCTCACCGTGCCCCGGCAGGAAACCGGTACCGACCAGCGCGTCACGCTTGACCAGCGACGGCACCGACAGCAGCCGGAAGTCCCGGCTTGCCAGCAGGTCCAGCGCGTAGGAGTGCACGGCCCGCTCCAACAGCACGAGGTCACCGGCGAGCGCGTACGCTCGCTCCCCCGAGGCGTTACGGGCCCGTTCGAACTCCGCCCAGCCACGCTTCTCGGCCAGCTCGACATGGTCGACGGGGGTGAAGTCGAACGCCGGGCGCTCGCCCCACACCCGGATGACGGTGTTCGCCGCCTCATCCGGTCCGACCGGCGCCCCGCTCCACGGGATGTTCGGTGTCCGCAGCAGCAGGTCCCGCAGGTGCGCGCTGGCCCGCTCCAGCTCCTCCCGGGTCTGGCGCAGCCGCTCGTCGAGAACACCGGAACGTTCCCGCAGGCGCTCACGCTCTGCCTCGCCCGCGGCCTTGAACCCACCGGCGAGCTCCCTGCGCTCACGCTGGGCGGTGTCCAGCGTATGCTGCAGTGCCCGCACGGAGCGGTCGAGGAGCAGGATGCCATCGACGTCGAGGTCGACTCCCTTGACCCGAGCGGCTGCCCGCACGGTGTCGGGATTCTCCCGGATGAACCGTCTGTCCAGCATCTGGCCTCGTCGCCCTCCAGCGGGATCCCTGCGTATCGCTGAGAAGCCTACCGCCCGCGCCGCAGCCGCTGACGATCATCTCCGGGTCGGAACGACCGGTTCGGGCAGATCGCTGCTGCCACGCAGATAACGGTCCACCGCCGCGGCGGCAGCCCGGCCCTCCGCGATCGCCCACACGATCAGGGACTGGCCCCGGCCGATGTCTCCGGCAACGAACACCTTCGCGACCGAACTCGCCCAGCCGGCGTCCCGGGCAACGTTGCCACGGCTGTCGAACGCGACGCCGAGCTGCTCCAGCAGGCCTGGCCGTTCCGGCCCGGTAAAACCCATCGCCAGCAGCACGAGGTCGCAGGCCAGCTCGACGTCGGTGTCCGGCACCCGCTCGAAGCGGCCGTCGACCATGGCGACCTCGTGCATGCGCAACGCGCGGACCTGACCCAGGTCATCACCGAGAAAACATTCGGTGGAGACGGCGAAGACCCGTTCCCCTCCCTCCTCGTGCGCGCTCGACACCCGGTAGACGACCGGCCAGGTCGGCCACGGGTTGCTCACGGGACGCAGCCGTGGCGGCCGCGGCATGATCTCCAGTTGGTGCACGGACACCGCGCCCTGGCGGTGCGCGGTACCCAGGCAGTCCGCGCCGGTGTCACCACCACCGATGATGACAACCCGCTTGCCCGCCGCGTTGATCGGCGATTCGGTACAGTCGCCCTGCTGTACCCGGTTCGCGGGAACCAGGTACTCCATGGCGAGATGGATACCGGCCAGTTCCCGGCCGGGCACGCTCAGGTCACGCCCGATCGTCGAACCACCGGCAAGCACGATCGCGTCATAGGACGCGCGCAGTTCGTCCGCGGTGATGTCCACACCCACGTTGCACGAGGGTATGAACACGGTGCCCTCGGCTCGCATCTGCGCGAGGCGGCGGTCCAGCAGCCGCTTTTCCAGCTTGAACTCGGGAATGCCATAACGCAGCAGCCCACCGATACGGTCGGCTCGCTCATACACGACGACGTTGTGGCCAGCCCGGGTGAGCTGCTGAGCCGCGGCGAGCCCCGCCGGGCCGGACCCGACCACGGCGACCCGCTGATCGGTGCGGGAGGACGGCAGGACCGGCCGGACCGTGCCATCAGCCCACGCCCGGTCAATGATCGATACCTCGACCTGCTTGATGGTCACCGGATCATCGGAGATGCCCAGCACACACGCGGTCTCACATGGCGCCGGGCACAGCCGTCCGGTGAACTCCGGGAAGTTGTTGGTCGCGTGCAGCCGCTCGATCGCCTCGCCCCAGCCGGAGCGCCGCACCAGGTCGTTCCACTCTGGGATGATGTTCCCGAGCGGGCAGCCGTTGTGACAGAAGGGAATGCCGCAGTCCATGCACCGTGCCGCCTGCTGCCGCAGGGATTCGACCGGGAACGGTTCGTAGACCTCGTGCCAGTCCGCGATGCGCACATCGACGGGCCGGCGCGTCGGCAGCTCCCGGTGGTGCTTGAGGAAACCGGTCGGGTCAGCCATGCCACTCCTGTCGAATGATCTTATCGGGACCGCTGCCGGAACGCCGGTCAGACACGGGACGACGACATGATCAAGTCTTCGGCGGGCAGGCCGTCCTCCTCGGCTTTGCGCATCGCGGCGAGCACCCGCTTGTAGTCTCGAGGCATGATCTTGACGAAGGAGGACTGCTCGGAATCCCAGTCCGCGAGCAGGCCCGCCGCCACGGTCGACCCGGTCTCCCGCCGGTGCCGGGCGATCAGGGTAAGCAACAGCGCCCGGTCGCCGTCATCCAGCAGGTCCACGTCGACCATCTCGGTGTTGATCCGGCGCAGGACCGGGTTGTACAGAAAGGCCACGCCACCGCTCATCCCGGCCGCGAAGTTACGGCCCGTGGGCCCGAGCACGACCACGGTGCCGCCGGTCATGTACTCGCATCCATGATCGCCAAGGCCTTCGACGACGGCGGTCGCGCCGGAGTTACGGACGCAGAAACGCTCCCCCACGATGCCCCGGAAGAACGCCTCGCCGGCCGTGGCGCCGTAGAGCAGCACGTTGCCGGCGACGATGTTCTCCTCGGCACGCAACGGCGCCTCCTTGGGCGGGAAGACGATGATCCGTCCACCGGACAGGCCCTTGCCGGTGTAGTCGTTGGCGTCGCCCTCCAGGGTGAGGGTCACCCCGCGCGGCACGAAGGCACCGAAACTCTGCCCGGCCGAACCGGTGAACCGCAGCGAGATCGTGTCATCGGGAAGGCCCACAGCGCCATAGCGCCTGGTCACTTCGAAACCGAGCATGGTGCCGACCGTCCGGTTGACATTACGGATCGGCATCTCCAGCCACACGGGCCGGCCATCCTCCAGCGCCCCCTCGCAGAGCTGGATCAGGGAGTTGTCCAGGGCCTTGTCCAGACCGTGATCTTGAGCGGTCGTGCAGTGCAGGGAGCCCTCGAAGGGACGTTCCGGCGCGTGCAGCAACGGGGTGAGGTCAAGGCCGGCGGCCTTCCAGTGATCGACCGCGGCGCGCGCGTCGAGTACCTCCACGCGGCCGACAGCCTCGTGCAGCGAGCGAAAGCCCAACGCCGCGAGGTACTCACGCACCTCCTCGGCGATGAAGGTGAAGAAGGTCTCCACGAACTCAGGCCTGCCGGTGAAGCGGGCGCGCAGCTCCGGGTTCTGGGTCGCCACGCCCACCGGGCAGGTGTCGAGGTGACACACCCGCATCATCACGCACCCGGCGACCACCAGCGGCGCGGTCGCGAAGCCGAACTCCTCCGCGCCCAGCAGCGCGCCGACGACGACATCCCGACCGGTCTTGAGCTGGCCGTCCACCTGGACGACGATCCGGTCGCGCAGGCCGTTGAGCAGCAACGTCTGCTGAGTCTCGGCCAGCCCCAGCTCCCAGGGTGCGCCGGCGTGCTTGAGCGAGGTCAGCGGGGAGGCACCGGTACCACCGTCATGCCCGGAGATCAGGACGACATCGGCGTGGGCCTTGGACACTCCGGCGGCCACCGTGCCCACACCGACCTCAGCGACGAGCTTGACGTGCACCCGGGCCCGCGGGTTGGCGTTCTTCAGGTCGTGGATGAGCTGGGCGAGATCCTCGATGGAATAGATGTCGTGGTGCGGCGGTGGTGAGATCAGGCCCACGCCCGCCGTCGAGTGCCTGGTCCGCGCGATCCACGGGTAGACCTTGTGCCCGGGCAGCTGGCCGCCCTCACCAGGCTTGGCGCCCTGTGCCATCTTGATCTGGATGTCGTCGGCGTTGGCGAGGTACTCGCTGGTCACTCCGAAGCGGCCGCTGGCGACCTGTTTGATCGAGGATCGGCGGAGGTCGCCGTTGGCGTCCGGGGTGAACCGTTCGGCGTCCTCGCCGCCCTCGCCGGTGTTGGACTTCGCCCCGATCCGGTTCATCGCGATCGCCAGCGTCTCGTGCGCCTCGGCGCTGATGGACCCGTAGGACATCGCACCGGTGGCGAACCGCTTGAGGATCTCCGACACGGGCTCGACCTGGTCGATCGGAACCGGCGGGCGCAGTCCCTCGCGCAGCGAGAACAAGCCGCGCAGGGTGGCGCTGCGCCGCGACAACTCGTCGACGGTGGCGGTGTACTGCCTGAACACCTCGTACTGACGGCTGCGCGTGGCGTGCTGGAGCAGGAAGACCGTCTCCGGGTTGAACAGGTGCACCTCACCCTCGCGGCGCCACTGGTATTCACCGCCGGTGTCCAGGTTGCGGTGGGCGAGCTCCGAGGAGACCACCGAGTACGCCTTGTGGTGACGGGCCGCGACCTCGTCCGCGATGACGTCGATGCCCACACCGTCCAGCCGGGACGGCGTCCCGGTGAAGTAGGTGCCCACCAGCTGCTGGGACAGGCCGATCGCCTCGAACACCTGGGCTCCGGTGTAGCTGGCCACGGTGGAGATGCCCATCTTGCTCATCACCTTGAGCACGCCCTTGCCCAGCGCCTTGATGAGGTTCTTCTGGGCCTGCTCACGGGTGATGCCGGCCAGCTCGCCGCCATCGAGGATGTTGTCGATCGACTCGAAGGCCAGGTAGGGGTTGACAGCGGCCGCACCGTATCCGAGAAGCAGGGCGACATGGTGGACCTCGCGTGCGTCACCGCACTCCACGATGAGACCGACCTTGGTCCGGGTCTTCTCCCGGATGAGGTGGTGGTGGACGGCCGCGGTGAGCAGCAGCGAGGGAATCGGCGCCTTGTGCCGATCGGAATCGCGGTCGGACAGGACGACGACGCGGGCACCGTCCGCGATCGCCTCGCTGACGCCACGGCAGATCTCGTCGAGCCGCTCGGCGAGCGCCGCTCCACCGCCGTCCACATCGTAGAGGCCACGGACAGTCACCGCCGCGAACCCAGGCATGTCACCGTCGTCGTTGATACCAACGATCTTGGCAAGCTCCGTGTTGCTGATAACCGGGAACGGCAGGTGCACCAGCCGGCACGACGCCGGTGACGGCGCCAACAGATTGCCCTCAGGGCCGAGCGTCCGGCCCAGGCTCGTGACCATCTCCTCCCGGATCGCGTCCAACGGAGGGTTGGTCACCTGCGCGAACAGTTGGCTGAAGTAGTCAAAGAGCAGGCGCGGGCGCCCGGAGAGCACCGCGACCGGCGTGTCGGTGCCCATCGAGCCGATGGGTTCGACACCGGCTCGGGCCATGGGCGCGATGATGACGCGCAGTTCCTCCTCGGTGTAACCGAAGACCTGCTGGCGCCGGCGGACCGAGGAGTGGCCGTAGACGACGTGCTCGCGTTCGGGCAGATCATCCAGGGCGATCAGGCCCGCGTGCAGCCATTCCCCGTACGGGGCGGCGGCGGCCAGGTCCGACTTGATCTCTTCGTCGTCGACGATCCGGCCCTGCGCGGTGTCGATCAGGAACATCTTCCCCGGCTGGAGCCGGCCCTTCTGCACTACCCTGTGCGCGGGAAGATCCAGGACGCCGACCTCGGAGGCCATGACAACCAGACCGTCATCGGTTACCCAGTAACGAGATGGACGCAATCCATTACGATCGAGTACCGCTCCGATGACCGTTCCGTCGGTGAACGCAATAGACGCCGGACCGTCCCACGGCTCCATCAGCGCCGAGTGGAACCGGTAGAACGCCCGGCGAGCCGGGTCGATCTCGTCGTGGTTCTCCCAGGCCTCCGGGATCATCATGAGAACGGCATGCGGGAGGCTGCGCCCGCCCAGGTGGAGCAGTTCCAGAACCTCGTCGAAACTGGCCGAGTCGCTCGCGCCGTCCGCGCAGATGGGGAAGATCCGGCGCAGGTCGCCGGGGATGAGATCGCTGGCTAGCAGCGCCTCGCGAGCCCGCATCCAGTTACGGTTGCCGCGTACCGTGTTGATCTCTCCATTATGAGCGACATAACGGTAGGGATGGGCAAGCGGCCAGCTCGGGAAGGTGTTGGTTGAGAACCTGCTGTGCACGAGAGCGATCGCGCTGGCAAAACGCGGATCATCGAGATCGGGGAAGTAAGCCGACAGCTGGTGGGTGGTGAGCATGCCCTTGTAGACGGTGGTACGTGCCGACAGTGATGGGAAGTACACACCGGCTTCCCGGCGGGCCCGCTTGCGGACGCAGAACGCCCGCCGCTCAAGGTCCAGCAGATCGATGGGCCCCTCGGCGGCGCCGGGAGCGCCGGCCGCGGCGGGCAGACCGAGGAAGATCTGCCGCATCCGCGGCTCGACCTCGGCCGCGGCCCGGCCGACGATGTGGCTGACCACCGGCACGTCACGCCAGCCCAGCACCCGCAGGCCCTCCCCGCGGACGATACGGCTGATCGCGCGGACAGCGTTGTCGCGATCACCGGCGACCTGCGGCAGAAAGGCCGTACCCACCGCGTACTGGCCGGCTGGCGGCAGTGGAAAATCGACGACGTCCCGCAGGAAGGCGTCTGGCACTTGCAACAGGATGCCGGCGCCGTCGCCGGTGTCCGGGTCACAACCGGAAGCACCTCGATGGTCGAGATTGCGCAGCACGGTGAGGCCCTGTTCGATCAGTTCATGACTGCGTCGACCACGGACATCCACGACGAAACCGACCCCGCAGGCGTCGTGCTCGAATGTGGGGTCGTACAAGCCTTGTGCGATCGGCATCCGGCGGGTCCTGTCCGTCTTCAGGGATTCTCCGTGAGGCGGACGACGCTGTCCGGACGCGCCACCGTGACAGGGCTGTCCCGGCCAGGCGCACTCCTGAGTGTGCCACGTGTGCCCGGGATTCGCCGTGATCGCTAAGAGCACGGAGCCCGATGTGGCCAACCGGGCATGAAACCGTCCGTAGAGCGCCCGAGAATTAGGACTGTCCGGCTCGCGGCTCCCCGCGTCCCGCCCGGCCGCGTTGTCATCAGTCGGCGCCCACCACCAACGCCTTCCTCAGCCGCCGTGCCCGGACCGAACGCCCTGTCCTCGGACGCTCCTACGGGCCGTGCTGGGATACTTCGCCGGCCGATGAGACCGGGCGGCCGCCGACGGCGGGGACGGGACGATGGGACGGGGAGAAGGCCCAACGCTGGATCTTTTACCCTGTCGGGTGGCCGGTCGGCGGCTGGCCTGCCTCGGCCTCCCGCGCAGCGCCCCCCTCGGCCTCCCGCGCCGGGGCGGCGTTCGCCATGGCCTGTACCACGGGTTCGGCCGCCGGCCGCGGGGTGGGGCCGCCATCCCCCCGCGCCAAGGTCGGGCCAGCGCTGGCCGGCGGATCGACGGGCCTGCGCAGCAGGAGGATGGCGGCCACCGCGATGGCAAGGACGGCGATCGACACCCAGTCGTTGAGGCGCATCCCGAGAAACGTGTGGGCTTCGTCGATGCGCAGCGCCTCGACCCAGGCCCGCCCGGCGGTGTACAGAATCACGTAGAGGATGAACAGCTTGCCGCGGCCAAGCCTGCGGTGAGCATCCACCCACAGCAGGACACCGGCGACGCCGACATCCCACAGCAACTCGTACAGGAACGTCGGATGGTAGAGCGAGACACCGGGAACGACCTGATGCGCGGGGTCGATCCGCACAGCCCAGGGCAGATCGGTCGCCCGGCCATAGAGCTCCTGGTTGAACCAGTTGCCCCAACGCCCGATGGCCTGGGCAAGCACGAGCCCGGGGGCCGCGGCGTCCGCGAAGAGACCGAACGGCGTCCCGCGGCGGCGGCAGACGAGCCACACGCCGAGCGCGCCCACGGCGACCCCGCCCCAGATCCCCAGCCCGCCGTGCCAGATCTTGAGCGCGTCGACCGGATGGCCACCGTCACCGAAGTACGCGTCCGGACTGGTGATCACATGGTAGATCCGCGCACCGACTATCCCGAACGGGACGGCCCAGGCCGCGGCGTCCGCGGCGAGGCCGGCCGGCTGACCACGGGCCCGCAGGCGCCGGTCGGTGAGCACAACCGCGACCAGGACACCAATTATGATCATAAAAGCATACGCCCGCAACGGGACGGGGCCCACGTGCAGGACACCCGTCGACGGGCTGGGAATCGCGGCTAGGACCACGAGGCCCAACGTATACCGCCGCTCACACGGCCCGTTCTCGCCATCGTCATAAAAGAAGGCTCCGGCAACAGGCCTGTGCGGCTCGCGCCGCCCGGTCGCCGCGCCCTGATCGAACGCGCCCTGTTCCGGAGCCTCTTCAGCAGGCGCTACCAGACGGCAGGGGACGGGGGGCGGGCCCGGTCGAGCGCACACCGGTAGCGAGGGCGGCCACGGTCCGCCGCACCGCCGCCGCGGCGGCAGCCGGGTCATCGCCCGCGCGGTCGGCGTCGGCCAGCGCGCTCACCAGCGCCGAGCCCACGATCACCCCGTCGGCGAAACCGGCCACCTCGGCCGCCTGCGCGGGCGTGCTGACGCCCACGCCCACCCCGACCGGAGTATCGCTGATCGCTCGGACCCGGCTCACCAGCCCAGCCGCCTGCGCGCCCAGCGTCGACCGGGCACCGGTGACCCCCATGAGCGAAGCCGCGTAGATGAAGCCTCGGCTGACCTCGGCAACCCGCGCGATGCGCGCGTCGGACGAGCTTGGGGCGACCAGGAACACCGGGTCGAGACCGGCCTCGGCGGTGGCCGCGAGCAAGGGCTCGGCCTCCTCGGGGGGCAGGTCCGGAGTGATCGTCCCAGCGCCGCCAGCCGCCGCGAGATCCCGGGCGAACGCGGTGACCCCGTACCGCTCGACCGGATTCCAGTAGCTCATCACCAGAGTGGGCACACCGGTCGCGGCCACCGCCTCCACCGTGCGCAGGACATCGCGGGTGGTGACACCACGGCTCAACGCCGCACCGGTCGCGGCCTGGATCACCGGGCCGTCCATGGTCGGGTCGGAGTAGGGCAGGCCGATTTCGACGATCTCCACTCCTGCCTCGACCAGGGCCAGCATGGCGCTGATACCACCGTCGACCGAGGGAAAGCCCGCCGGCAGGTAGCCGATCAGCGCCGCTCGTGCCGCCTCGCGTGCCAGCACGAATGTGTGGCTTAGCCGGTCCCGCTCACCTGGTCGGCGCTGGTCGCCTGATCGGCCTCGGTCACCCGCGAAACTCTGCACCGCACGTCCGTTCCGTTGTCAGCCGGTGACACGATCTGGTGAAGCCACCGCGGCCAGGCCAGCTCATGAATGGTCAAGAAGGTCAAACCAGCGGGCCGCGGTGTCGACGTCCTTGTCACCGCGGCCGGAGCAGTTCACCACGACGACCGCGTCAGGACCCAGTTCCCGGGCGAGGTCGAACGCCCCGGCGAACGCGTGCGCGCTCTCGATCGCGACCAGGATGCCCTCCAGCCGCGCGACCGTCCGCAGCGCGTCCATGGCATCGCGGTCGTCGACGACCCGGTAGGTCGCCCGGCCGGTCTCATGGAGCCAGGCGTGTTCCGGGCCGATGCCCGGATAGTCGAGCCCGGCCGAGATCGAGTGTGACACCTGGGTCTGCCCGTCCGCGTCCTGGAGCAGGAAGGTCCGCATCCCGTGCAGCACACCGGGCGCCCCGCCCGCGATCGCGGCCGCGTGCCGCCCGGTGGACACCCCGTCACCACCGGCCTCGAGGCCCACCAGCCGGACGGACGGGTCGGCGATGAACGGGTGGAAGATGCCCATCGCGTTGGAGCCACCGCCGACGCAGGCCACCACCGCGTCCGGCAGCCGCCCGGTACGGTCGAGAACCTGGGCTCGGGCCTCCACACCGATGACCCGCTGGAAGTCGCGGACCAGCATCGGGAAGGGATGCGGCCCCATGACCGAGCCGATGCAGTAGTGTGTCGTGTCCACGGTGGCCACCCAGTCCCGCATGGCCTCGTTGATCGCGTCCTTGAGCGTCTGGCTGCCCGAGGCGACCGCCACGACCTCGGCGCCGAGCAGCCGCATCCGCGCGACGTTGAGCGCCTGGCGGCGGGTGTCCTGCTCGCCCATGTAGACCACGCAGTCCAGGCCGAGCAGCGCGCAGGCCGTCGCCGTGGCGACGCCGTGCTGACCGGCACCGGTCTCGGCGATCACCCGGCTCTTGCCCATCCGGCGGGTGAGCAGGCACTGGCCAAGCACATTGTTGATCTTATGCGAACCGGTGTGCGCCAGATCCTCACGCTTGAGCAGGATGCGGGCGCCACCGACATGGGCACTCAGCCGGGCCGCGTCGGTGAGCGGGGTGGGCCGGCCGGCATACGCCGTGAGCAGTCCGTCGAGTTCTGCGGCGAAGGCAGGATCGTCCCGGGCGGCGGCGTACGCCGCCGTCAGGCCGTCCAGAGCTGCGAACAACGCCTCCGGGACGAAACGGCCACCGAAGCGACCGAAGTGACCGGCACTGTCCGGCAGCGGGCCGCCCGGGAGGAGATCCTCAGGAGTTCGGCCGACGGTTCCAGCGGAGGTCATCGGCTGACTGTATCGGTCAACGCCCCACCCTGGTCGCCGGGTGAGCGCCCGCGGTGACGAGATCCGCGACCGCCTGCTGGGGATTGCTTCCCGTCACCGCGGCCTCCCCCACGAGAACCGCGTCCGCGCCGGCCGCCGCGTAGGCGAGCAGGTCGTGCGGACCGCGCACCCCGGACTCGGCGACTTTGGTCACCTCCACGGGCAACAGCGGTGCCAGCTGGGCGAAGGTGTCGCGATCGACTTCGAGTGTCCGGAGGCTGCGTGCGTTGACGCCGATCAGGCGCGCACCCGCGTCGACCGCACGCGCGGCCTCGTCGCTGTCGTGCACCTCGACCAGAGCGGTCATGCCCAGCGACTCGACGCGGTCGAGCAGACCGATCAGGCGCGGCTGCTCCAGCGCCGCCACGATCAGGAGAACGATGTCCGCACCGTGCGCCCGTGCCTCGAAGACCTGGTACGGGGAAATGATGAAGTCCTTACGCAGCACGGGCACGTCCACCGCCATCCGCACGGCGTCCAAGTCGGCGAGCGTCCCACCGAACCGGCGCCGCTCCGTCAGGACGCTCACCGCCGCCGCGCCCGCGGCCTCGAACTGCGCGGCGAGGGCCGCCGGGTCCACGATCGGCGCAAGATCGCCCTTTGACGGGGAGCGACGCTTCACCTCGGCGATCACCGAAACGGCTCGAGTGCGCAGTACCGCGAGCGCGTCCCGCGGATCCGGGACACGCTCAACACGCCGTTTGAGCGTCGCCAGGGAGACCGCGGCCTCCCGTTCGGCGAGGTCGGCTCGCACCCCGTCAAGGATGTCGTCGAGGACACTCATCGGCCGGTGCCCAGGGCTGTCTCAGCCATGGCGCCGATGTTAGGCCAGCGGGCGGCCGGCGGCAGCAGGCCCCCGTCGAGGATCGCTGACCGTCACACTCGGCGGTTGCCCGGTGGTTGGCACAAGCCGGGAACGCACCGACATGGGCGCGCCGAAAACCGCCCCACACCAGGCATGCTCGCCCTCTTCCCACCCATCGTGATTGTCTCGTCGTTGTCAAACGATCTCTGTTGCCGCCGAGAGTGAGCCGCGCCCCAGCCCGACCCCAGCCCGGCCTCGGCCAGACTGGGCCCCCGCGTCGGGCAACCGGCGGAACTGTCGATGGCGGAGCTGTCCGCACCGAGCAACCAGCACCGAGCAAGCGGTGGCGCAAAAAAGGCGAAATCGGCACGTGTCACCCCTAGCCACGCGAACACGCCATGACCTACTCTCGAACGCGAGTTCGATTACATTCGATGAACCACATCCAGCCGGATCTCTACCGTGGAGGTAACGATGGAGGCGGGCATGTTCCGTGACCCACGGCCTGGCAGCCGAACTCGATCGGTGCGGTCTGCCGCCGCGTCTGATACCGGCGGTACCCCCGCCGGCTGGGTGCTCCCCGGGCCACGCGACCGGTGCCGCGATGGCCATCCGTGCCTGCTGGGCGCGACACGGGCGCCACGGGGCGGCGCGGGCGGCGCGCCGGTGGACCCGCCCCGGTCAGGTCGGGTCGTCACCCCGGTCGATGGCCTCCCAGGCATCAACCGGTCGGGCCGCCGGGGTCTCGTACCGGACGGACAGCGTCGACCAGGTGTGCCCACGGAGCGCGACGATCGCGCCACCCAGAGCGAGAAGCGCTCCCCCGCAGGTGGCAAGCCACGGCGCGGCTGTGCCCCGGATGTCGCGCAGGTTGGTGGTGACGCTCGGGGTGATCTGGCGCACCTGGGTGGCGACGCGCGCGGCCGGCAGCGGGTCCGCGGCGATGCGGCCGGCGACGATGGCGACTGCCGCGCCGGCCAGCAGAACCAGCAGACCGACGAGTACACGCCCCCTTCGTCTGGTGGCTGCGGTCGCAACCACTCCCGCGAGCCCGACCAGGCCCAGCCCGGTCACGGCCGGGGCAAGATCCGATCCGGACAGCCGTACCGCCAGCGGTGCGGCCGTGGCTGCCTCCTGTGCCGCGGCCCCGGCCGCCACACTCAGCCGCACCCAGGTCGCCCCGACGGTGACAAGCACCAGCACAGCGCCCAGCAGGCAGCAGAGCACCGCCGCAGCCATCGCCCGCCGCCGTCCACGGTGGCCTGGGGACATGTCGACGGGTCGCTGATGGGTGATCATATCGGAGAACGCAACGACTCTGCGATCTCGATCGCCCGCAGCACCGCCGCAGCCTTGGTACGGCTCTCGTTGTTCTCGGCCACCGGCACGGAATCGGCAACGATTCCGGCGCCGGCCTGCACGTAGGCCCGCCCGTCGCGGAGCACAGCGGTCCGGATGGCGATCGCGGTGTCCAGATCGCCGCCGAAATCCAGGTAGCCGACCACACCCCCGTACAGCCCCCGGCGGGTTGACTCAAGCCCCTCGATGATCTCCATCGCACGCACTTTCGGCGCGCCGGTGAGGGTGCCCGCGGGAAACGTCGCCGTGAGGACATCGATGGCCGAGCGGTCCTCAGCAAGTTCACCGATCACCGTGGAGACAATGTGCATGATCTGCGAAAAACGCTCAACCGCGGCGAACTCGACCACGCGCACCGAACCCGGCGTGCAGACTCGTCCCAGATCGTTACGCACCAGATCGACGAGCATCACGTGCTCGGCCCGTTCCTTTGGGTCAGCCAGCAGCTGCGCGGCGAGCTCAGCGTCCCGCTCGGCCGTGGCGCCACGGGGACGGCTACCGGCGATCGGGTGCAGCAACGCCTGCCGGCCCGTCACCTTCACGTGTGCCTCCGGCGACGACCCGACGACATCGTGATCATCAAACCGGAGAAGGTACATGTAGGGGCTCGGGTTCGACGCCCTCAGCACCCGGTAGATATCAAGAGGCGCGGCTGTCGTCTGCCGCTCGAAGCGCTGGGAGACCACGATCTGGAAACACTCACCGGCCAGGATCTGCTCGATGGCGGCCTCGACGGAGGCTTCGAAGCGCTCTGGCGAGGTCCGCGACGCGAACCCGGCGAGCGAGAGGTCTGGTGGCACCATGGTGGTCGCGACCGTCGGTTCGGTCCACTTGCCGAGGTCGGCGGTCATAACCTCGAGCCGATGCACGGCGTCGTCGTAGGCCGTGTCCAGATCGCCGTCCCCGGTGAACACGTTTGCGATCAGCAGACAGGACCCGTCACTGTGATCAAAAACCGCGAGATCGGCGGTCAGCATCATGCGCAGCTCGGGCATGCCCAGGTCGTCCACGCAACCGGACGGCAGCCGTTCGACCCGCCGGACGATGTCGTACGACAGATAGCCGACCAGACCGCCGGTGAGCGGTGGCGCGTCCGGCAGCGTGGGAGTACGCAACGCCAACTGAACCGCGCGAAGCACCTCGAGCGGGTCACCACCGGTGGGGACACCCGACGGCGCCTGGCCGCCCACCCAGACCGCCGACCCGTCCCGTTCGGTGAGGGTCGCCGCGGCCCGGACACCGATGAACGAGTACCGCGACCACACCCCGCCGTTCTCGGCGGACTCCAGCAGGAAGGTTCCAGGTCCCCCGGCGAGCTTGCGGTAGATCCCGACCGGGGTCTCGCCATCGGCGAGCAGGCGGCGGGTGACCGCGACCACCGGGTACTCGGCGGCGAGCGCGTGGAAGTCAGCCCGGCCCGGAATGACCTCACCTGTCGTCACGACTCGGCGCTCCTCGGGGACTTCACGGTAACGGCGACGGCCGGCAGGTTCCGGTTGTCGAAACATGTCCGGCTGCCCGTGTGGCAGGCCGATCCCACCTGCTCCACCCGGACCAGGACGGTGTCCCCGTCACAGTCGAGGGAGACCGACCGAACCAGTTGGCGGTGGCCGCTGCTGTCCCCCTTGACCCAGTACTCACGACGGCTGCGGCTCCAGTATGTGGCCCGCCCGGTGGTGAGCGTGCGGTGCAGCGCCTCGTCATCCATCCAGCCGACCATCAGCACCTCACCGGTGTCGTACTGCTGCGCGACAGCGGGGAACAGGCCAGCCTCGTCGCGCTTGAGCAGACCGGCTATGGCGGGGTCCAGACGGGACGCGGGGACGCACACGTGCCCATTGTGCCGTGCTCGGTCATGGCAGGTCACCGGCCACGCCCGCCGTCCACGAAGCGTGCAGGCGCTGATACACACCGGGGACGGCAACGAGTTCGGCGTGGGTCCCCCGCTGGACGACCCGGCCCGCGTCGACCACCACCACCATGTCCGCGGCCTCCGCGGTGGACAACCGGTGGGCGATCGTGACCGATGTCCGCCCTCGGGTCAACGCGGCCAGCGCACGGGCGAGCCGCACCTCCGTGGCCGGGTCGACCGACGATGTCGCCTCGTCCAGGACGAGCAGGTCCGGTACGGCGACATGAGCACGGGCGAGGGCGACCAGCTGACGTTCTCCGGCGGACAGCAAGCTCCCACGTTCACCGACCCGGGTGCGCACACCGTCGGCAAGCCCAGCGATCCAGTCCGCAAGCCCCAGCGAGGTGAAGGCGGCCGCAACATCGGCGTCGCCGGCCTCCGGGCATCCGTAGCGGACGTTGTCCGCGATGCTCAGATCGAACAGGAAGCCATCCTGCGGGACCATGACAACCCGTCGACGCAACGAGGCGAACCGGACCTGTTCCGCGGGCACACCGCCGAGCAGCACCTGGCCAGCTGTCGGGTCCATCAGCCGCGTGAGCAGTTTTGCCAGCGTGGTCTTGCCCGATCCCGTCTCACCGACCACGGCGACCCTGGTCTGTGGCGCTATGTCCAGGTCGATGGCCTGCAGGACGGGCGGTCCTCCTGGATAGGCGAACGCGACACCGTCGAAACGCACCCCGAGCGGGCCAGAAGGAAGATCTTTTCCAGTTTCGGAGCCAGGGTCGCGGACATCCTGCGGTGTGTCCAGCACATCAAGGACACGGCGCAGGCCCGCAAGCGCGTTCGCGCCCTCATTGAGCACCTCGGTCAGCGTCTGCAACGGCATCACGAACAGGGTGACCAGGAACAGGAAGGCCACCAGCCGGCCGGCGCTGAGATGACCGCCCACCCCGAGCAGCACCCCGCCGATCACCACGGCGCAGGTCGCGCATGCCGCCACCAGCTCACCGGCCGAGAAGACCGTGGCGACCAGCCGCTGCGCATCAGTCTGCGCCGATCGGTAGCGGTCGACGGAGGTGTCGACCCGCGTCTCGGTGCGCGCCTGAGCGCCGTAGGCGCGCACCACCGCGGCGCCGACCACAGACTCCGCAATCGCGCCCAGCATGTCCGCAACCCGTTCTCGGACCGCCCAGTAGCGTTGCGCAAGGAGCGGCTGGAAGCGCCTTATCACAACGGCCATCGGCACAAAAGAGGCATAGACAACGATGGTCAAAGGCCAGGAATAGATCGTCATAAGCACGGTCGCGATCAGCATCTGCCCGGAGGACAACAGCAAGATCATGCCGCCGAGCTGCAGAAACTGCGACATCTGGTCAACATCGCTGGTGACCCGCGAGGTGAGGGCTCCCCGCCGCTGCTCCAGCTGGGTCAACGCGGACAGATCGTGGATATGCCCGAAAACACGTATCCGCAATGTCGCCAACGCGGCCTCGGACATCCGATACAGGCGGACGTTCATGCGGTAGGCCGCGGCGGCCGTCACCACGATCGCCAGCATCGCGCCCGCCGCCGCCCAGCCGACCACGCGCAGCTTGGGCGCTCCGTGCAGCAGGCCGTGGTCGACGGTCTGCTGGACCGCGATCGGGACCACCACTCGTCCCGCAGTGGCGATGAGCGCAAGAGCGATGGTCACCGGCAGGCCCGCGGTGAGCTCCGGTACGAGCCGCCGGATCTTACCGAGCGTCACTCTCAGCGACTCCCCGGACCGGGCCGGAGCGCTGCCGGTGTCGTCGGGACCGGCAACCGGGTGTCCCTCGTTGCGGGTTCCGCGGATCACGGAGCCGCTCTCCGAGGCCATGTCATCCAGCCGAGGATCCGGATCCTCTTGGCGGGGCGCCGGAACGGTGACGCTCACCGTGTCACCGCGGCATCCTCAGCAGTCCCGACAGCCCCAGCCCCGATGGCCCCCTCACCCGGGCTGTCGCCTTCGCTCCTCGACTGGTAGGCGGTCAGCAGCGCCGCGTACCCGGGCGAGGTAGCCATCAGCTCATGATGGCTACCTCGCCCGGCCACCCGTCCTCGATCCAGGTACACGACCTCGTCAGCCAGCTCGATCGTTGCCCGCCGGTGCGCGACGACAACCACCGTGGACGCGCCTGCCCGCTCCCGCAGGCCAGCGAGGATGGCGGCCTCGACCCGCGGGTCAACGCCGGATGTCGCGTCGTCGAGAACAAGCAGACGCGGCTGGCGGACCAACGCCCGGGCCAGGGCGATCCGCTGCCGCTGCCCGCCGGACAGCGTGGTGCCCCGTTCGCCGACCTGCGTGTCAAGACCGGCGGGCAGCGCCGCGACAAAGCGGTCCGCCTGTGCGCGAGCGAGCGCTTCCCATACCGCAGCGTCGTCCACGGCCACGCCGAGCGTGACGTTGCCGCGGACCGTGTCGTCGAACAGGAAGGCCTGCTGGGAAACCAGCGAGGCGCTCGTGGTGACCTCACCGTCGGCAAGGTCCCGCAGATCGGCCCCGTCCATGCGGACCGCGCCAGCGTCAGGGTCGTAGAGCCTGACCAGCAGACCGGCCAAGGTCGACTTCCCCGACCCGGTCCGTCCGGCCAGGGCCAGCACACGGCCAGGGGCGACATCGAAACTCACCGCGTCCAGCGCTGGGGCTCCCGGCCCAGCCGGATCAACCGATCGCGGATAGGTGTAGGTGACAGCCGCCACGGTCAGCGTTGCCGGTCCGGCTGCGCTCAACGTCTTCGGTCCGAAGTCCTGTCCGCCGCGGGCGTCCAGTACCGCGCGTACCCGGCCGTAGCCGACAACCGATCGAGGCAGTTCACCGAACACCCAGCCGATCGCCCGCAGCGGGAATGCCAGGACCGTGAACAGGTAGGCGACGCGTACCAGATCGCCGACATCGAGCGCGCCCGCGGCGATCCTGGCCGTACCGATCAGCAGGACCGCGAGAACGCCGATGTTCGGCAACGCGTCCATCACCGGATCGAACAGGCCGCGTACCCGCCCGGCACGTATCATTGCCGCTCTGAGCTCGTCCGCTTTGCGTGCAAACCGGGCTGTCTCGGCGGCTTCCCGCCCCATTGTCTTGATCACAAGAGCACCGTCAAACGACTCGTGTGCCACCGCGCTCACCTCCGCCCGCAGCTGCTGGGCGTGTGAGAGCAACGGTGAGACCTTCCGCCCATAGATGATATTAATGACCCCAAAAAGCGGAAAAATGACACATCCAACGGCGGTCAACAACGGATCCGTCATGATCAATACCACAAGAGCGACAACAATCATGACCAGCACCCCCACCGCGAACGGCAGCGGAAGAACCGGAGCCCAGGTCGCCTCGACATCCGCGTTGGCGTTGGACAGCAGCGAACCGGTCGAGTGACGCTGATGCCACGACAGCGGCAGGTGCAGATACTGCCGAATCACCTGGCGACGGTAGAGTGCCTGCAGCCGGAACGCCATCATCCCGCCGCCAAGCCGGCGCACGAACATGCCCACAGCTTTGGCAACGCCGACCGCGACCAGCGACACCGCCGCGAGCGCGAGGCTGCCCGCCGCCACCCGCCCGGCCGCGAGGGACGGCAGCAGGACTCTGTCAGTGACCTCGCCGAGCACGATCGAGCTCGCCACGGTCATAAAACCGAACAACGAACTGCCGGCAAACGCCACGGCGAACGAGCGAGGTTCCTCGCGGATACCCATCCCAAGGACTGCCAGACCTTTGCGGATAACATCAGGTGAACCTGCGGAAGCCAGCCGTGTCGATCCCGCCGGATCATCGGGCATGGTTCTCCTCTCGTCGCTCACCACGCCGCCGACGCTGGCACCACCCAGACGAATGGAAACCAAAAAAGCAGCCCGCCAGAATCCCGCTCCCATCGAAGGACCCCGCGACGTGCCGTCCCACAATCACGCCGCGGTCGCCTGGCGCCGCTGTATATCCGGCGCCCGCGTCGTTGGCTACTGGCCCGTACCCGGGGAGTGGCTATCGGCTGGCATCGACCACCGACTGGCATCGACTATCGCCGACCATCACATCGTCCACCGGGCAGATGTCCAATGGACGTCCAACAGCTGACACGGGTTCAGCGAACTGGTACCGCGGCGGTTCGTAGGGCGTCCTTGACATCACCGATACGCAGGTGGCCGAAATGGAAGACGCTCGCGGCGAGCACCGCGTCCGCGCCCGCGCTCACTGCCCGGGGGAAGTCCCGGAGCGACCCGGCGCCACCGCTGGCGATCACGGGCACGCGCACAGCCGCGCGGACAGCCTCGATCATCTCCAGGTCGTAGCCGTCCCCGGTCCCGTCCGCGTCCATCGAATTGAGCAGGATCTCACCCGCGCCGAGCGCCACCGCCCGCGCCGCCCAGGCAACCGCGTCGATACCGGTGCCCTGCCGCCCGCCGTGGGTGGTCACCTCGAACCGCGGGGCGCCTGGCTCACGGGTACGACGGGCGTCCACCGACAGCACGACGCACTGGCTGCCGAACCGCAGCGCGCACTCCCGGACCAGCTCGGGGCGGGCGACCGCGGCAGTGTTGACACCGACCTTGTCCGCGCCAGCCCGCAACAGCCGGTCGACGTCGTCGGCGGAACGTACCCCGCCTCCGACGGTCAACGGGATGAACACCTGCTCGGCGGTGCGCCGGACCACGTCGTAGGTGGTCTCCCGGTTCCCGCTGGACGCGGTGATGTCGAGAAAGGTCAGTTCGTCAGCGCCCTCGGCGTCATACAGCTTCGCCATCTCCACCGGGTCACCAGCGTCACGCAGGTCAGTGAAGTTCACGCCCTTGACGACCCGCCCGGCGTCGACATCCAGACAGGGGATGACCCGGACCGCGACGGTCATCGGGTGAGCCTGTTCATCGGCTGGGCAGGGGCTGGCCCGCCGCTACCGCCAGCGCCGCGGGCAGGCTGAACGCGCCCGCGTACAGGGCTTTGCCGACAATGGCGCCCTCGACGCCCGCCACACCGGCTATCGCGGCGAGGTCGGCCAGCGACGACACCCCACCGCTGGCGATCACGGGCCGGGAGGTCGCCGCGGTGACGTCACGCAGCAGGTCCAGGTTGGGCCCGCTGAGCATGCCGTCCCGATGGACGTCGGTGACGACGTAGCGGGCGCACCCGTCGGCGTCGAGGCGGGCCAGCACGTCGAACAGCTCGCCGCCGTCACGGGTCCAGCCACGGGCGGACAGGGTCGTGCCGCGGACGTCGAGACCGACGGCGATCCTGTCCGCGACCCGGCCGATGGCGGCCCGCACCCAGTCGGGGTTCTCCAGCGCGGCTGTGCCGATATTGACCCGGGCGGCGCCGGTCGCCAGCGCCGCGTCCAGCGAGGCGTCGTCCCGGATACCGCCGGAGAGCTCCACCGCCACGTCGACCGACCGAACCACCTCCGCGATCAGCTCATGGTTCGAGCCACGGCCGAACGCCGCGTCGAGGTCGACGAGATGGATCCACTGGGCGCCGTCGCGCTGCCAGGCGAGCGCCGCATCGCGCGGGTCACCATAGGAGGTCTCGGTACCCGCCTCGCCCTGAACCAGGCGGACGGCACGGCCGTCGGCCACATCCACGGCAGGCAGAAGGATCAGTGCCACGCCACACACCTTACGGGGTGCCGTGTCTGTCGGTTCCACCGGCGATCGCGGCAACCGGCGGCGAGCCCCGCCAGCGGCGCTGGCACGGCGAACCGCCCTTGCCCCACCACGGACCCGCTGTGATCATTTCTCCGTGATTCCTCCACTGGCAGGGCTCCTCCGGATGTGCCCGACGACCGTCGGTTACCGTGCGTCCATACGTTTATGGACCACCGTTGTCGCTGGCAGCGCCCGGCGCTACACCGCCTACCGGTCCACCGTGGTCGCCGCTGTCTTCGCCACCGTTGTCACGGGCATCCTGCGCGCCCACATCGCACAGGCGGTGTGGCGGGAGACACCGAACCTGGCCGGCTACGACACCACCGGCGCGATCACATTCATGATTGTCGGACAGGGCGTGGGCGTGTGCGTGGCTGTCTTCGGTGGAGTGATCGACCTGCCGTACCGGATCCGCACCGGCGATGTGGTCGTCGACATCGCCCGGCCGGTCGGGTTCGTGCGATGGTGGTTCGGTCACGAGATCGGCCGGGTCTGGGTCTACCTGCTCACCCGAGCAATGCCCGCGGTCGCCGTGTGCGCGGCGGTGTTCCGGCTGCGGCTGCCGTCAACCGCGTCGCGCTGGGCCGCGTTCGCCCTGAGCCTCACGCTGGCTGTGCTGGTCAGCTTCGGCCTCCGGTACCTGGTCGCGCTCAGCGCCTTCTGGCTGGCCGACGGCCGCGGCGTACAGGCGGTGGCCGCGCTGGCCTCGCTCTTCTTCTCCGGTTCGGTCCTCCCGCTTACGATCATCCCTGGGATGTTCGGCGCCCTCGCGCGCATCATGCCGTTCGCCGCGACCGTCCAGGTACCGATGGATGTCTACCTCGGCCGGCTGACCGGCGCCGGCCTCGGCACGGCGTTCGCCTTCCAGGCCGGCTGGGCGGTGCTGCTGCTGGCCGCCGGCCGGGCGCTGACCGCGCTCGCGCTGCGCCGGGTAGTGATACAAGGTGGCTGACCGACGGCGCGCGCTACGGGACGGCTTCGGGCACTACGTGCTGTTTGTCGGCGTGGCGTTCCGCTCGGCGTGGCAGTATCGGACGTCGCTGGTCCTGCTGACGATGGCCGAGACGCTCGCGACCGCCCTGGACTTCGCCGCGATCGGGATCGTCTTTGCCAACGTGGCCCGCCTGCGGGACTTCGCTCTCGCCGAGGTCGCCTTCCTCTACGCGACGTCCGCGACCGCGTTCGCGTTGGCCGAATGCGTGCTCGGCCAGCTCGACCGGATCGGTTGGCAGATCCGGGACGGGAAAATGGACGCCGTCCTCACCCGTCCGGTATCGCCGCTGGTGCAGGCGGCGACCAGCGAGTTCTCGCCGCAACGGGTCGGCCGGCTGGCCCAGCCCGCCGCTGTGCTCGCGCTGTCGCTCGCGGCTCTCGACCTCCGCTGGACCCCCGGGCGGATCATCCTGATCCCGCTGATGGTCGCCGGCGGCGCGCTGATCGCCGGCTCGTTGATCGTCACTGGCTGTGCGTGGCTGTTCGTCGCGCCGGACGCCTCCATGGCCGTGGCCGCCGCCCGTCAGGGCGCGGGCCTTGCCACCCAGTATCCGATGACGATCTACAGCAGGCACCTGCTGGTCCTGCTGACCTTCGTCGTGCCGGTGGCGTTCGTGAACTGGCAGCCCGCGCTGTACGTCCTGGCCCGGCCCGATCCCCTCGGGCTGCCGACCGCCGCGCGTTTCCTGGCCCCGGTGGTGGCGGCGCTCGCCGTGGCCGGTGCGGCCTGGGCCTGGCGGGCCGGCATCCGCCACTACCGCAGCACCGGCAGTTAGGGGCGTGTCTGTCTGATGGATGTTCGATCGCGCGGATCGATGCCCTGGCCCCGCCGATTACCCGAGCCTCACGTCCCGGCGACGCTGTCGGAGTCCGGTGCCGAGTAGGCGCGGCCCTTCCAGGCCGCGCCCCGGCCCCGGTGGTGCGCCCGAGCCGAGTCCACAGTCATGATCATATAAAGGACCGCGACCGCGGGGAGGGTCAGCACGACGGGCATGGGCTGGCGGTAGTACCGGATCATCGGAAGGTAGGTCACCGTCATCACCACCCAGGCACCGAGCCCGGCGGCACCGGCGACAGCCGCGGCAACGCCGCCGGCACCAGTGGCCAGACCGGCCAGACCGGCCACGGCCGCCAGTGGTGGGACGAGGTAGGCCAGCACGAGCCCGGTGACCGTGGCCGCGAGCAGCATGGGGGAATGGCGCAGCTGGGTGTACGCGCTGCGGGCGACCATCTTCCACAGGTCCGCAAGCCGCGGGTAGGGCCGGACGCTGCGCACACCGCACGGGCCGTGGTCGGCGAGCCCCAACCAGGTCCGGCCGCCGGCCCGCTTGACCGCCCTGGCCAGCGAGCAGTCGTCGATCACCGCGCCGGAGATGGCGGCCAGCCCACCAGCGCGTTCCAGCGCGGCCCGGCGCATGAGCACACACCCGCCAGCGGCGGCCGACGTCCTCGCGTCCGGCCGGTTGGCTCGACGGAACGGATAGAGCTGGGCGAAGAAATAGACGAACGCCGGGACGATGATCCTTTCCCAGCGGTTCTGGGTGCGTAGCACCGCCATCAGCGACGTGAGGTCAAGCCCATGCGTGGTGGCGTGGCCGACCAGCCGGAGGACCGAATCCGGGCCGTGAGCGATGTCCGCGTCGGTGAACAGCAGCCAGTTCACATCCGCTGGCACAGCGCGCAGCCCCTGTTCCAGCGCCCATACCTTGCCGACCCAGCCAGCCGGCCGCGGCTGGCTGGTGATGACCGTCAGCTCCACCCCGCCGGCGGCCTGCCGGCCAAGGTCACGGGCAACATCAGCGGTGCCGTCATCGCTGGCGTCGTCGACGAGCACGACCCGCAGCGGACCCGGGTAACGCTGACCAAGCAGGGACGGCAGGCTGTGCGGGAGCATCTCGGCCTCGTCCCGGGCGGGCACGATCACGGTGACCGCGGGCCAGCCCCCCGGCGGCTCCGCTCCGCCTCGTGCCCGGGAATCGTGCGCGTCAAGGCGCGTGTCGGTGCACCAGAACATTCCATGGCCACCCAGCAGCACCAACCAAACCAAAAGAGAACAAAGCGCGCAAGCTGCCAACGTTATCACGTAAGCCAGCCTCGCAGATTGCGCCCGCTCCGCCGGTCAGCAGCGCCGGACTGAGACGACAATACCGCCGCTCCCCGCCCGGAAGAATCGGCATTCTCCCCACCATGTCACCGAATTCGGAAATTATCACTACCGCCGGGAAATAGCGGGTTCCAGGCGAATCACGATGGACTTGGACGTGGGGGTGTTGCTGACTCTGGCGGTGCTGTCCAAGGGCACCAGCACATTCGTCTCCGGGAAATAGGCGGCGGCACAGCCAGCTGCGGTCGGGTACGCCACCACCCGGAAGTCCGGCGCGCGCCGGGCCACTCCGTCCGCCCACTCGCTGACCAGGTCGACCTGGTCACCGTCGGCGATGGCCAGCGCGGCGAGGTCGTCGGGGTTGACGAACACTACCCGGCGGCCGTGGCGGACGCCGCGGTACCGGTCGTCCAGCCCGTAGATCGTGGTGTTGAACTGGTCGTGCGAACGGACCGTCTGCAACAGCAGCCGGCCGGCTGGGACGCGCAGCACGTCCAGGGTGTTGACGGTGAACCGGGCCCGTCCGGTCACGGTCGGGAAGGTCCGGGAATCCCGCGGCGGGTGCGGCAGGACGAACCCACCGGGCCGCGCGGCCTTCACCTCGAAGTCCGCACAGCCGGGAACGACCCGGCCGATATGCGCGCGGACGCGGCCGTAGTCAGCGGCGAGCCCCTCCCAGTCGACGGCGACACGCTCGCCCAGCGTCGCCCGAGCCAGCCCACAGATGATCGCCATTTCCGAACGCAGCGACGCCGAGGCCGGCGCGAGGTTCCCCCGGGAGGCGTGCACCGCGCTCATCGAGTCCTCAACCGTGACGAACTGCGGCCCACCGGCCTGCACGTCGATCTCGGTACGGCCGAGGGCCGGCAGGATGAGCGCCCGCTGACCGGTGACGGCGTGCGAGCGGTTCAGCTTCGTCGACACCTGGACGCTCAGGCGCAACCGCCGCATCGCGGCCTCGGTGACCGAGCTGTCCGGGGTGGCCGCGACGAAGTTCCCGCCGAGCGCGGTGAACACCTTCACCCGGCCGTCCCGCATCGCCCGCACCGTGTCGACCACGTCGAGGCCGGGCGCGCGCGGGGGGCCGAAACCGAACTCCGCGGCCAGCCGGTCGAGAAAGACCGGCGGTGGCTTCTCCCAGATGCCCATGGTCCGGTCGCCCTGGACGTTGCTGTGCCCGCGCACCGGGCACACCCCAGCGCCGGGACGGCCGATGTTGCCACGCAGCAGCAGGAAGTTGACGATCTCCCGGATCGTGGGGACGGAGTCGCGGTGCTGGGTGAGCCCCATCGCCCAGCAGACGATGATCTTCTCCGAGTCCAGCACCAGCCGCACGACCTGGTCGATCTCGTCGTCGGCGAGGCCCGTGGCGGCCCGCACGTCGGCCGCGGACAGTTTGCGCAGCCACGCGGCCATCTCGGTGACACCGTCGGTATGGGCGTCGATGAACGCCCGGTCGAGCACCCGGCCTGGCCGCGCCTCCTCCGCGGCCAGCAACCGAGCGTTGATCGCTTGGAACAGAGCCAGGTCACCACCGATCCGGATCCGCAGAAACCGATCGGCCAGCACAATCCCGGCGCCGACGGCACCACTGGGGCGCTGCGGGTTGCGAAAGCGCAGCAGGCCCGCCTCGGGCAGCGGGTTGACCGCGACGATGCGCGTGCCCGCGCGTTTTGCCGCCTCCAGCGCGGTGAGCATCCGCGGATGGTTCGTGCCCGGGTTCTGCCCCACAACAAAGATCAGATCGGCTTTGGCGAAATCGTCGAGGCTCACGCTGCCCTTGCCTACACCGATCGTCTCGGTCAGCGCCGCTCCGGACGACTCGTGGCACATGTTCGAGCAGTCCGGCAGGTTGTTCGTGCCGAACGCCCGGACGAAAAGCTGGTAGGTGAAGGCGGCCTCGTTGCTGGTCCGCCCGGATGTGTAGAAGGCGGCTTCATCGGGGCTGTCGAGCGCCCGCAGCTCGTCGGCGACGATCGCGAATGCGTCATCCCAGCTCACCGGAAGGTAGTGGGCATCCCCGGCCGCCTTGTACATCGGCTCGGTGAGGCGGCCCTGCTGACCCAGCCAGTAGCCGCTGCGGGCGGCGAGCTTATCGACGGAGTGCTCGGCGAAGAAGGTGGGGGTGATCCGCCGCAGGGTCGCCTCCTCGGCGACGGCCTTGGCACCGTTCTCACAGAACTCGGCCGTGTGCCGGTGGCCGGGGGCGGCCTCCGGCCAGGCGCATCCGGGGCAGTCGAAACCGTTGACCTGGTTCAGCGCGAGCAGCGAGCGGGCTCCGCGGCGGACTCCCAGCTGGTCACGGACGTGCGCCATCGCATGCAGCACGCCGGGTATGCCGGCGGCCGACGGCGCGGGAGCGCCGACGATGATCCCGTCCTCGCCGGGGTCCTCTCGTGGGGCGTCACGTACCATCGTCGGAGTCCTCTCCCGCTGAACCGCGGCTCATCGCGTACCGCTGTTGGTGGTCGAGGCGCCGCCGCTCGTCGAGGCGGCGCTGTCAGCCAGCGGGCCGGCGATGCGATGCGCGCCGGTGTAGATGTTCATCGAGTCACCGCGGACGAACCCGACCAGCGTCATCCCGCTCTCCTCGGCCAGCTCAGCCGCGAGCGACGACGGCGCGGACACCGCGACGAGCGCGGGTATCCCAGCCAGCAGCGCCTTCTGGGCAAGCTCGAACGACGCGCGGCCGCTGACCACCAGGACCCGCTCGCGCAACGGCAGCTGACCGCCACGTGCCGCCCAGCCGATGGCCTTGTCGACCGCGTTGTGCCGGCCCACGTCCTCCCGGACCACCAACAGGTTCCCGTCGGCGTCGGCGATCGCGGCCGCGTGCAGCCCACCGGTGACGGCAAAGACCTTCTGCTCGGCGCGCAGCCGGTCGGGCAGCGCGAGCAGCACGTCCGGACGCAGTACCAGCGGGTCATCGGCCACCGTGTAGCGGCTACGCATCCGGACCCCGTCGATGCTGGTCCGCCCGCACAGCCCACAGGAGCTGCTGGTGTAGAAGGCGCGTTCGATACTGACGTCCGGCGCCGCGACGGTCGGGGCGAGAGTGATATCGAGCACGTTGTAGGTCTGGCCGCCACCAGCCTGGCTCTCCGGGGCCTGCCTTTCGGGGGCCTGGCGAGCGCCGGAGGGGCCGCCGACGACATCACTCCGTGCACCGGCACAGTAACGCATCGCTGTGACATCCGCCCCGCCGCCGATGATCCCCTCGCCGACGAGAAAACCGAGGGCCAGGTCGACGTCGTGTCCGGGCGTGCGCATGGTGACGGCCAACGGCCTGCCGCCCACCCGCAGCTCCAGCGGCTCCTCACCGGCCAGGCTGTCGGCCCGCGTCCCTCGCTCACCGTCAGCTGAGATCCGCACGACCCGTCTGCGTGCCGTCACCCGTCCCACACCGACCACACTGCCCCACGCGTCCCGCTGTGGCCAGTAGCCGGACCTCGCGCGCACCCTTTTACCGGACGCGGGCGGAGACCGTGCCGGAGATGACCGGCCCGCTCCCGGCGCGGGCCAGGCCCACTCGTCAACTCGGGGTGTCGGCGCCGCCCGGTAGGGTGATCAGCCATGCCAGCGCAACCATTACGGGAACTCGTCGAGCCAGGCTGGGCACGGGCCCTGGAGCCGGTGGCCGAGCGGATCACAGCCATGGGGGACTTCCTACGCGCGGAGATCGCGGCCGGACGCACCTACCTTCCCGCCGGCCCAAACGTTCTACGAGCCTTCCAACAGCCCTTCGACGAAGTGCGGATACTGATCGTCGGGCAGGATCCCTACCCGGCCCCCGGAATGGCCATCGGATACAGCTTCGCGGTCGCGCCCGACGTGCGCAGGCTCCCCGGCAGCCTGGAGAACATCTTCCAGGAGCTGTGCGCGGACACCGACGTGCCCAGGCCCACGAACGGCGACCTGACGCCATGGACACAGCAAGGCGTACTACTGCTGAACAGAGCCCTGACAACGGCACCGCGGCAGCCCGGCTCGCACCGGGGCAAGGGCTGGGAAGAGGTCACCGAGCAGGCGATCCGGGCACTGGCCGGCCGAGGCAAGCCCCTCGTCGCGATCCTGTGGGGCGCGGACGCGCGTAGCCTGAAGCCCTTCCTCGACGGCGTCCCCACGATCGAGTCCGCCCACCCCTCGCCTCGCTCCGCCGACCGCGGCTTCTTCGGATCCCGGCCGTTCAGCCGGGCCAACGACCTCCTGCTCCGCCAGGGAGCTCAGCCCGTCGACTGGCGCCTCCCATAACCGGATGGCCTTCCACGGGCACGCCCTGGCCCCCGCCCCCGGGTGGACATCGCGGCCCGCGAGAAGCCGTGCACAGCACGGCGAATGTTCCCGTCCGGGGTGACTGAACTGTCTACCGATCGGTAGACTAGATGGTATGACCATGACAACAATCAAGGTTGACACGGCCGTCCGGGACCGGCTGGCCTCCCTCGCCAGCGACCGCGGGACCACGATGGGCCGCATGCTCGCCGAGGTCGCGGACCGGCTCGAACGCGAGGCCTTCTTCGCGCGTGCCCGCGTGCAGCTCGACGAGCTCCGCGCCGCCGACCCGGCGGAGTGGGAGCGCGACCGGGCCGAGTCGGGCGCCTGGCAACGCGGCACCGACTCCGACGCGCTCGCGCTGCACGACGCACCCGGGTGGTGGGAGTGACGGCGGTCCGCACCGGAGAGATCTGGCTCGCCACTCTCGACCCCGTGGTCGGCCATGAACAGGGCGGACGGCGCCCGGTCGTGGTCGTCTCGGCCGACGGGTTGCACAGCCTCCCCATCAGCATGGCCATCGTCGTCCCGCTCACCGGGACCGACCGCCATCTGGTGACCCAGCCCCGCCTCGCCGGGCCGGCGACCGGGCTGAGCAGGCCGAGCTTCGCGCGCCCGGAGGACACCCGGGCCATCGACACCTCCAGGCTGGTGCGGCGGCTCGGGACCACGAGCGCCGAGGACCTCGCGGCCGTTCGCAAGGTCCTGCGCTACTTCCTCGATCTTTGAGACGTTCCCGGGGCGTTGGCGAGTGCGAGCTGTTCCGGGTTCGGCCTCGCCGCCCGCGTCCGCGTCGGGGAGAACCGCGACGCCGAGGCCGCTTCCGTCCTGGTTGCTCAGGTGCGCGGCTGGCGAACGCCTGTTTGATCTGCGCGCGGGCGGCACGGAGTAACGTGGAGATAGTTGAAGGCTCAACAGCACCGCACCGGCCAGCGCCGAGGGGCACCAGGAGAAGATCATGGGTATCCACCGTCTCAACCACGTCGTCCTCTATGTGCGCGATGTCGCGCGTACGGCTGCCTTCTACACCGATGTCCTCGATTTCGAGAGCCTGCTAGTGCTGCCCGGGAAGGCCGCGTTCCTGCGGGCGCCGGACTCCACCAACGACCATGACATCGGCGTGTTCCAGATCGGCGCGGCCGCCGGCGCGTCGCAGGCGGGGCGTTCGACCGTGGGCATGTACCACATCGCCTGGGAGGTCGGCACTCTCGCCGAGCTTGAGGCGGCCGCGCACCGGCTCGCTGAGGCCGGTGCGCTGGTCGGCGCGTCCGACCACGGGACGACCAAGAGCCTGTACGCACACGATCCGGACGGGCTGGAGTTCGAGGTCGTCTGGCTGGTCCCCGCGCACCTGCTCGACGAGGCAGCGGTCACGGCCAAAACCAGCATCCGACCGCTTGACCTCGCCGCGGAGAAGGCACGCTACGGTGCGGACACGCGTGGCGGCCTGGGCGTCTCCATCCCCATCGGAGTCACCGTCTGAGCCGGCGCCGGCAGCCGCGGATCAGGTGACCGCGGATCAGGCGACCGCGAGCCATGAAGCTGCCGGGGAACCGACGGCTCGCCACCTCGCGTCTGTGTCTGTGTCTGACCGGGTGCCAGCAGGTGACGGCTCACCCATTCGACGGTCTCCCGGACAAACACCGTGCGGTTGCCAAGACCCATGATCTCGTGCCCCTCGCCCTCGAAGAGCAGGAACCGGCAGTCCACCCCCCGCGCCGTCGCCGCGGCGACGGTCTGCTCGGCTTCGATCACCGGGACGTTGGTGTCGTTAGCGCCGTGCACGACCAGCAGCGGCGCGGCCAGGCGGTCCATCCGGCGCAGCGGGGAAAGCTCCCACAGCAGCACGGCATCGCGCACGGGGTCGCCGTACTTGGTCATCGCGGGGCCGGCGATCCACGGTTCGGTGTGCGCGAAGAACGTGGCGAAATCCACCATCCCGCAGATGTCGACCCCCACGCGGAACAGCTCCGGGTAGGTGACCAGCGCGGCGAGCGTCAGGTATCCCCCGTAGGAACGGCCCGCGACGCCGACCCGCCCGCCGTCGGCAATACCCGCCTCGACCAGGTATTCCACGCAGGAGGCGACGTCGGCGATCCCGTCGAAGCGGCGGCTGTGGTCGTCGGCGCCCGCGAAGGAACGGCCGTAGCCCGCCGACCCGCGCACATTCGGGGCGAACACGGCGATCCCGCGGGTGACCAACGCCTGGAACAGCGGGGTGAAGGTGGGACGTTCCTGCGCCTCGGGCCCACCGTGGAAGAACAGCAGGGTGGGATAGGGGCCGAGCTCGCCCTGCGGGCGGTACAGCCAGCCGGACAGCTCCAGCCCGTCGTGCGCGCGCAACCGGTGCAGTACCGGGCGGACCAGCCTGGTCCGTGAACGGGCTGGGGGAGGCAGCACCGCCTCAGCAGCCGCCCCGGCGGCGGGGTCCGCGTTGCCGTCCAGATCGGCGACGGAGGCGAGCGCGGGCGCGGGGAAGGCGGTGGGGGCGTCAGAGACCATACATCGGTAACCGGTCGCGTCCGCCCCGAAATCGTAGGTCCACAGCTCACCGGGGACGGTCGAACCGACCAGGGCCAGCAGCAGACCGCGGCCCCCGTCACGGACGAGCAGGCTGCCCGCGACGTCCCTCGGCAGCGGCGGGAGGCCCAGCCGGCTGCCCGAGCCCAGATCGACCAGGTCGAGGACGGTCCGCCCGTCCACGTTCCACGCCAGCACCGCGACCGGCCGTCCCCCGCGCACGCCGGGCGCGGCACC
>NZ_CAKJTM010000014.1:80930-103911 GCF_917627345.1 Protofrankia sp. CiP3
GTTCGCGACCGGCGTCGGAGAGCAGGTAGACGAGCTTCCCGGCGCCCGCGGCCACGCCCGCCGGGCCGAACCGGCCGAGCCCGACCGTGCCGGCTCCGTCCAACAGCGGGTGGCAGCACCCGGTGACGCAGTCGACGAGGATGAGCCGGCGGACCCCTCGCGGGCCGTCCCGGAGCAGCAGCCGGTACCCGGCCGCGGTGTCGCCGTCGATGTCGCAGATGGCGAGCGCCTGGCCCGCGGCCAGGTGCTCGCGCCGCCCCGTCACGGGGTCGACAAGCAGGGCGTGGGTCATGCCCGACCGGACGGACTCGCAGATCGCGAGCGCGGTGCCGTCCGGTGTCCACCGGCCGAGCCCGGCGGCGCTCGCCGCACCGGCCTCCGAGCCGGTGAACGTATGGGGGCCTACGGCGGGATGCCAGCCGCCAGCGAGGCGACGCAGCCCGCTGCCATCGGGACGGACAACCCGGACCTCGGTGTGCTCGCCGCCGCCGGGCGCCACCACGACGGCGATCCACCCGCCGTCCGGTGACCAGAGCACCGACCGGACATGTCCGGCGCCGGTGTCCAGCGGCTGCTGCCTGCCGGTCGCGTCACGCAACCACAGCCGCGGGGTGCCGTCCCGGTCGCCGACATAGGCGATCATGCCCGCGGGCCCCAGGCTCGGCGACGAACAGCTCGCCGCCGCCACCCAGTCATCCACGAGATCACCGGGGCCAGGGCTGGCGCCGGTGCCGGTGCCGGCTACGTCGAACGGCCGTGGCTCGGCCGGGAACCAGTCCGTCATCATGCCACCCCCTGGGTCTGCAGCCACATCTCCAACAGCGCGGCCTGCCAGAGCGCGTTCGCGCCAAGAGCGGTCCGGTTGTCGTTCGGCGCGGCCAGCATGGCCTCGACCCACTCGGCGCGGAACAGGCCGCGGGCCTTGGCGACCGGGTCGCTGAGCGATTCCCGGACCAGGTCCAGATAGGAACCGGACAGGTGCCGGATCGCCGGGACCGGGAAGTAGCCCTTGGGCCGGTCGATGACCTCACCCGGCATGATCGGCCGGCCGACCGCCTTGAGCACTCCCTTGCCGCCCGCGGCGAGTTTCAGCTCGGGCGGGCAGGCCGCCGCGAGCTCGACGAGCTCATGGTCGAGGAACGGGGTACGCGCCTCCAGACCGGCGGCCATGGTCATGTTGTCGACCCGCTTGACCGGATCTTCCACCAGCATGACCGTCGAGTCGATGCGCAGCGCCGCGTCCACAGCGGTCGACGCGCCGGGCTCGGCGAAGTGGGTGGCGACAAATGCCCGGCTGACATCGGTGTCAAGGAGGTAGTCCGGCTCGACCATGGCCTCGATCGCGCCGTGCGACCGGTCCGCGAACACCTGCAGGTACTCCTCGACCGCCTCGCCGCGTTCGGCGCCAGCCAGCGGCGGGTACCAGGAGTAGCCGGCAAACACCTCGTCCGCGCCCTGCCCGGACTGGACGACCTTCAGATGGCGGGAGACCTCCTGCGACAGCAGCTGGAAGGCGACGCAGTCATGGCTGACCATCGGCTCGCTCATCGCCTCGACCGTCGCCTCGATCGCGGGCAGCAGCCGGTCACCGGCGACCCGGATCTGGTGATGATCGGTACCGAAGTGGCTCGCGATGACGTCGGAGTAGCCGAACTCGTCCCCGGGCTCGCCGCCGGCCGCCTCGAATCCGACGCTGAACGTCGCGAGGTTCTCCTGCCCGGCCTCCGCGAGCAGCGCCACGATCAGACTGGAGTCAAGCCCCCCGGACAGCAGCACCCCGACCCCGACGTCGGCGACCATGCGCCGACGCACCGCGGTGCGCAGCCGCTCACCGATCGCGTCCCGCCAGTCCACCGCCGACCAGCCCTCATACGCGGGGTCACGGGCGAAACTCGGATGCCAGTACAGCTCGTCGACGCTCGAGCCGTCCGCATCGATGATCCTCACGGTGGCCGCCGGCAGCTTGCGCACGGCGGCGAGGATCGTGCGCGGCGCCGGCACGACCGAGTGGAATGACAGGTAGTGGTGCAACGCGACCAGATCGATATCGCCGCTGATCCCGCCGCTCGCGAGCAGCGCGGGCAACGTCGAGGCGAAGCGGACGCGGGTGGTGTCCGCCGTCACGTAGAGTGGTTTGATCCCCAGCCGGTCACGGCCGAGGACGAGCCGCCCGGTGTCGCGCTCGTGGATGGCAAAGGCGAACATCCCGACGAAGTGGTCAACGCACCGGACACCCCAACGGTGATAGGCCTTACCGATCACCTCGGTGTCGGATGCCGAGAAGAAACGATAGCCCTGGGCGGCAAGCTCGCCGCGAAGTTCGCGGTAGTTGTAGATACAGCCGTTGAAGACGGTCGTGAGGCCGAGCTCGCTGTCGATCATCGGCTGCGAACCGCGCTCCGACAGATCAATGATCTTCAGGCGGCGGTGGCCGAACGCGACCGGCCCGGACGCCCACACGCCGCTGGCGTCCGGGCCACGCGGTCGCATCCGGTCAGCCATCCTCGCCACCGCGTCCACATCGGCCGCGGCACCGTCGAACCGCAGTTCCCCGCTCAGACCGCACATGCTCGCTCCTGTCGGTCGTTTCATCGGTTTCGCGGTGGGCCAACGGTGGCGCGATCATCCGCCTGCCGTGCCACCGGCGGCCCAAGCCCCGGGCCCCAGATCCCAGGCCGCTCGACGGCGTGGCTACCACCATCGGCGCCCGGCGTTTCCAGAAGATGACGTCACCATTACGAACAGTAAGGCCCTGCCGCGGTGCCCTAGTGACCACCGCCGGAAGTCCTTGAGGGGCTGACGAACGCCCGCGAGGAGGACCCGGCTCGACCTACTGATCGGTGCTGGCGAGATGGACGGTGCAGGCGGTGTCCAAGGCGTCCTGGGGACTGCCAGCGGTGAGCCCGGACAACAAGGCAGCCTCCCGGTAGCGCTCATCCCAGACTGAGTAGATCGCGAACCCGGCAGCTCGTCGTGGGCCGACCCGATCGAGGCCCGCCGCGTGCGCCCCGGCGAGAACCACGCCGAGGTCGCCCTCACCCAGATCCGCGGCCTGCTCGCTGACCTGGCCGCTACCGGCAGGCAGACCCCGGACACCCCACCCCCAGTGGTGGTCCTGGACTCGGGCAACGACCCGTCGGTCCCATGGATGCACACATCAGCAAGGCTCTGCGGCCGTCGGAGTTTCAGCGCCGTGCGCTGATCCTCGTGCGCACGGGCTGGGTCTTTTCCCGGGCGGATCGTTTCGGTCACGGCTACTTCTGGGCGCGCGTCGCGTCGGTGTACAAGCTCAATGCTCGAACCATGGGGAGTCTAATCCGGCACGGTCTGATCGTCGAGGACCCTGCCGGGTTCCGTGATCTGCGTGGGGGGCTGGTGCGTATCCGGCCGTACCGGCTCTTGTTCTACCGTCCAGTAGAGTTCGCCGGCGCCATCCGCGTCGTGGGTGAGAGCATGCTCATTGAGCGCTTCCACCCAGTCCTGTCCCTGAGGCCACAGCATCCGGACCTGGCTGGTGTAGCTCGCTATGGCGGCGTACTTCCGTGACCACGATTCAGGGGCTGCTGCTCGAACTATGGGTGTGCCCGCGACGTCCGGACGCTCTGCCGTTGCCTCCGCAGCGTATGGGAGATCCTCCCAGGTCTCGGCCGCGATTCCGAGTCTGCTGGCCACGCTGAGGGTTGCGTCTCGTGTGGCACGGTGGTCCACGTGGTGGCCGATTCCCGCGCAGGTCAGGATGCGGGTGGGTCGTAGCCGGTGGCACCGCGTCTCGATGGCTGCCTCAAGGGACGATCGTAGGTTGGGTTCGGCTGGAAGCGAGGTGTCGAACATCGCTTGGCCGTGGGTGCAGTGCCAGGCGCGGTCCGGCCGGCGTCGGTAGATCGCGTCGTGGAAGTCTGCGTGGTGGGCGTGTGCCCCCAGAATGGTGAGGGCAGAAGCATCCTCGGCGCGCCGTATCTCGAAGGCGGTGCCGTTATGCGGCAGGCCGCAGAGGTCGTGAAAATCCCGTGCTACCGGAGACAGGTCGTTGTCGGTGGGGAAGCCCGCGAACAAGGTCAGGACGTGGATCTCCGTCCCGGCGCTTGCCAGCTCCGCGATCCACGCGCCCGCGGACAGCGCGGCGTCGTCGAGATGCGGAGAGACGATCAGTTGCGTGCCGTCGACACCGGTCACGTTGGCTTCCCCGCACGTTGGGGAGCGTCTTTCCCGTCGAAGGCAAGATCGTAGCCGTCGGCGACTGCTCCGCACATCCGGTCGAGCGTGAAATTCCGCGTATAGTGCTGGCGCCCGAGCTTGGCGAGCGCGCGTGCCTTTTCTCCATTGCCGAGGAGGTCGAGAACCGCCGCGGACAAGGCCGTGGTGTCGCGCCGAGGAATCAGGACACCGGCGTTCCCGAAGTCGAGCAGGTGGGCGACGTCTCCGACGTCGGTAGCGACCACAGGTACTTCATGGGCCATGGCTTCCACAACCGTGCGTGGCGAGCCTTCGATGTCGGAGGGTTGCAGCATGACGTCGAGCGCGGCGTAGATCGAGGTCGTGTCGTCCACGAGGCCGGTGAAGGTCACTCGCTGGTCGAGACCGAGCGCGGCGGCGATACTTCGGAGATGCGGCAGTTCGCTTCCTCCGCCGACGATGAGGAAATGCGCGGCGGGGCTGACCGCCGCCACGGATCGAGCTGCCTCAAGAAAGAGGTCGAGTCTCTTCTCCTGGGACAGGCGGCCAACCGTCCCGGCCAGAAAGCAGTCCGGCGGGACGCCGAGGGCACGCCGCAGGTGCTGACGGTTCCGGCGCAGGTCTTCCAGGCGCGAAGGGTCCGGCGGGTCGATGCCGTTGTGGACGACGATGCTGGCGGTCCGGCCCGGATGGTCGAGCTGGTGGACATGCCGGTGGGCTGTGGCGAAGGCGATGGCGGCGACGCGACCGCTGCGGCGGTCCAACGCGGACTTCAGGTGAAGCCATCGCGTCGTCTCGATCCAGCCGTGCGCCGTGACCGCGGCCGGGATGCGTCGCCACGTGCCGGTCAGCAGTCGCATGGACGCGAGGAGGTAGTTGGCCTCGTAGCCGTGGGCGTGAACGAGCGCGACGCCGTGTCTGCGGGGCAGCTCCGCCAGACCGCGGATGCCATGCGGCGGCGTGGTGACGACGGGCAGACCCGCCTCACTCAGCAGACCGAGATAGTGAGCGGTGGCTCGCGGGGCCAGGATCAGCGGTTGCCAGCTTCCTGCCCGGCGCTGCGCGACGGCGAGGTCGCGGACGTGAAGGTCGGCTCCGCCGACCGCTCCGGCCTTCTGCGGAACGATGACGTGCAGGACCCGGCGCGCTCCGCTGCTCATCGGGGTGTGACAGCCAGGTCAGGACGGCGGGTGACACCGGCCCACGAACCCCATACTCGGGCCAGCGCATCGGCGGCTTGGTCCCAGGTGGGCAGCAGTCGCACCGCGTCCTGTGCGCATTCCTGCTGGGACCGGCGGATCTCGGCCGACGCGAGAAGGCTCAGGCAGGACTGGGCGATCGAAGAGGCGTCGTCTCGAACGAGGACCGCTCCTGCCGGTAGCTCGCCGAGGCCCTGGACGCCCACCGATGTCGTGACGACTGCCCGTCCCCGGCTGAGGGCTTCCAGGACCTTGACCTTCACGCCCCCGCCGATGCGGAGAGGACAGACGACGACCTGTGCGGCGTCCAGCCATCCGGTGAGGTCGGGCACCGGGCCAGTGACTCTCACCCGCGGGTCGACACGAGCGGCCTCGACAAGCCATGCCGGTGGACCGGAGCCGGCGAAGGTGAGGGTCGTCGAAGGGCGGCTCGCCGTCACCGCCGGGAAAATCGCGGTAAGAAGCCATCTGGCCGCATCCTGGCTTGGCAGGTAGGCGAAGTTCCCGACGAACAGCAGGTCGCTGACTGCCGCGTCCCTGTCCGCGCATGGGAGGGGTGCGGCGTGCAGATGATCGGCTCCGTTCGGCAGGTGGTGGACCGCGGCGAACGGTGCGTGCCGACGGATCACGGCGCAGTCCTCGGGGGTGATCGCTCCGACGGACGCCGCCGTCCGCCAGGCAAGGCGCTCCGTGTCCTGCGTCAGCGCGGCGGCGCTGCGTAGTCGTCGGCGTTCCCGGCCGCTGGTCGCGAGGTCTGCCCGCTGCCCGAAAAGAGCCGATTCGATGTTGTGTTCGACGACCAGGGCACACGAGCGGGCCGGGGGCGGGAGCAGTCCGAGCAGGTAATGCCCTTCCACGTGAACCAGACAGTCCTGGTGGCGCGACCACCAGGAAGCGAGGTGAGCGCGCGCGCTGGCGGACCGATGCCGTCTGACATGCGGGCTGATGCGCGGGCGAGGCGACTGGTGCGCTGCGAAGACATGCGCGTGAATTCCCCGGACAAGGGCCTCGTCGACCGCGCGGCGGTCAGCCTCCGGAACCTTCGAGATCGCGACAAGGTCGATGTCGAATCGGTGGGCGAGCCGCCCCAGGAGCTGGGCTTCGCGTAGCCGCCCGCCGCTGGAAGCTGGCCACGGGAGGTGGTGGGTGAGGAAGAGCACCCGTTGGCCCCGGCCACCGCCCACCATCCATCCCCCCTGTCACAACATGACTACCCTTGGCATCGAGACGGGAGGATCGTAGCATTCGGGCGATATGGATCTGATCCGTTTTCCTGACCCACATCCGGACAATCTCGCCGCGGCGCTGGCCCGCGTCAGCCCTGACGATCAGGTAGTCGACGTCGGCGGATGGTGGAAGCCACTCAACCGGGCTGACCACGTGGTGGACCTGTTGCCGTACGACACCCGCGCGGGCGGCGGTCGCCTGGGCCCTGGACCCGAGCGGTACGACGCCTCGACGTGGCACCAGTTCGACATCTGCGACACCCCCTGGCCGTTCGACGACAAGTCGTTCGACTTCGCCTTCTGCGGACAGACCTTGGAGGACGTTCGCGACCCGATCGCGGTGTGCCGCGAGCTGAGTAGGGTGGCCCGCCGCGGTTACGTCGAAGTTCCATCCGTGTGGATCGAGTGCACCTTCGACGTGGACGTCGGGCCGCTGACACCGCGGTATCCCGGATACGAGAAGCACCGCTGGCTGGTGTTCCACGAGGACGATGAGCTGCTGTTCGTCCCCAAGCAGGTGTGGCTGTCGCTCGTCGAGTTCGTCCCGGCCTCGGTGGCCACCACGTGGCGTTCCGACCAGCGGATCTGGACCACTCCCGTGCATTGGGAGAACGAGATCCGAGGGCGGGAGCTGGCGTTCTCCGGCCAGGAACAGATCATTCCTTTGCTCCGCGGCTACTTCGGCCGCTTCGACTACCGCCCGTTCCAGTCAGCCCATGATTGACGTCACGACGTGCACGACGCTCGCGGAGGCCAGCGCCCACGCTCCGGTCTGGGAGGAGATGCCGGCCGACGGTGCCAGCGGCGTCTTCACCTCGCCGGCTTGGTGCCTCGCCGCCTGGCGGTTCTTTCCCGATCTCGGCTCGCCTCGGCTGCTGGTTGCCAACTCCGCCGAGAGCGGTCCGCTCGGGATTCTGCCGCTGACAGCCGGCGCGAACGGACTGACCTGGGCGGGGAGCCCACTCGGGGACGAGCACGACGTCCGGTTACGGCCGGAGTCACCGCACGCCGGGCCAGCCGTGGCGCGGCTCGTCCGGGAGATCGTCTCGCGGTCTCCGTCAACTGCGTCGGTCCTCCTGACCGACGTCCGGCCGGCCGGTGTCCTGGTCAATTTCGCGCCGAACCGACCCGGCACTCCTGCGCCGGTCCTGCACCTGCGCGAACCGGACCCGGCGTGGGGCTCGCTGGCGTGCATCCCCGGTTGGTCCCGGGGCCGTCGGCGGGAACTGCGCCGGCTGCGCCGCGCCTGCGAGCGGTCCGGCCCTCTCACCATGACCAGGATCACCGAACCCACCCACCTCCACGACGCGATCCCCGAGTTCGTCGCCGCCCGGCTCGCTGCATGGCGGACGCGCGGCAGATTCGACGAACTCCCGGTGATGGACCGCCAGCCTCGTTTCCCCGAGTTCCTCGCCACCGCCGCCAGCGGGCTCGCCCGGACCGGCCGCTGCCTGCTTGCCCAGCTTCTGTACCTGGACCGCCCCATCGCGCAGGCCCTGTACTTCCGGCTGGGCTCGGCCGACCTGCTCTACATGAGCACTTTCGACCCGGAGTTCGCCGGCTACTGCCCGAGCCACCAGCTCCTCGCCGAAGCAGCCGCCGCCGCGATCCAGGAAGGAGTCAGTCTGATCGAGATGGGACGGGGTGACGAGCCGTACAAGTTCGATCTTGGCGCTTCCCCTCGGCATCTCCGCGAAGTCCTGGCCCCAGGATGAGGGCTCACCGACCCGCGACAGATCATTGGTAGGTTGGGGGTCATGGCCGGTCACCGTGATAGGACGCGGAACCCGGCAGAGCCTCGTCCGGGCGCCCCCGGGTTCCTCGCTGCCACCCTGCCCGGCCTGGGCGGGCTCCTGTCGTCCGAGATCGCCGACCATCCGGGCCTGGACCCCGACGACAAGCCCGGCTTCGACGGACGCGCCGACATCGTCCGTTTCCAGGCGCGCCGAGGAGCCCAGTGGGAGCTGTCTGATCTCAGGCTCGCCGAGGACGTGTTCACCACGATCGGCGAAGCGGACGGCAACGCAGGGCCTCGTCAGGTCGCCGCGGCACTCGTCACCCGTACCGGCCTGGAACGGGCACTGTCGGTCTGGGTCCGGTTCGTCCGCCACCTTGGCTCCGCGATGACCTATCGCGTGATCACCAGGGTTCTGGACGAACGCCGTTTCAAGCGGACCGAACTACGCCGTGCCGTCACCGACACGATCGCCACTCATCGGCCGCGGTGGCGCCCTGCCGACCCGGCCGAGTTGGAGATCTGGGTACTCGAATACCGCAAGGGCCACTTCCTCGCCGGCCTGCGGCTGTCCGACCGGCGGATGCGGCAACACGGTGAGGGCAGGGAAAACGAACGCCACGGGGCACTGCGTCCTGTCGTCGCCGCCGCGATGGTCCGCCTGGCTGGGCAGAACCCCGGCGAACTGTTGGACCCCTGCTGCGGGTCAGGAACGATCATCCGCGAAGCGCTCGACATCGGCTGGCAGGCGCGTGGCTCGGACGTCGACCCGGAGGCGGTCGACATCGCCAGCGCGAACCTCCCGGGAATCCACGTGGAGCAGGCCGACGCGCTGAAGCTGCCGCATCCCGACGGCGGTTTCGATGCTGTCGTGAGCAACCTCCCGTTCGGGAAACAGTTCACGGTTGACGGGGACCCGCATGCCTGGCTGCGTGACGCGCTGCGCGAGTTCACCCGGATCACCCGTCCCGACGGACGGGTCGTCGTCCTCGTGCCACCGCCCGTGCCCAGGAACCCGCGCGGGCTGACCCTCCTTGGCGCCCATCCGCTGCGCCTGCTCGGCACACCCACCAGGATCTGGGCCTACGGCCGATCGGAGGACGCCAGGAACTCCGATCTGGAGGATTCGCCCACCGCAACGGCGACGATGTAGGTGCCACGTCAGGTCACCTTCGTGACGACTGGCGTTGTCGCACCTGGAGCGGTCAGCAGTCGCGTTGCCGCGCTGCGGGCAGGTCTGACCCTTCGCGGCTGGTACGTCGATGTGCTCGACGTAGCACCGGCGCGGCAGTCGCCGATCCAAGCCGTCGTGGATCGCCTGCCGCCGTCAGTCGGCCAGGCGCTGGAGCAGGCGGGTATCGAGGGCGACGTGCGGCCAGCCGTGGCTTGGCGCTCGCTGCCAGCGCTGCGAGCTGTGCGCCACGGCGTGGTTGTCGTCTCCGTCCCCCCGTTCTCCCTCCTCGCCGCCGCGACGTTGATCCGCCGCGGGCTGCCCGTCGTCGTGGACTACCGCGATCCGTGGAGCGCCCGAGCGCACCCCCTGCGCTGGCGCGGGTCACCGGAGCTCTGGAAAGCGTCGCCCTCCGACGAGCCCGTGCCGTGACCTTCGCGGGAGGCCCTGCCTTCGGGCGCCTGCTCGCCGCACGGCTGGAAGTGCCAAACGACAAGATTTTTTCGGTTCCGAACGGGTTCGATCCCGCCGACCTGGCCGACGTGCCGCAACCGACGGCAGACCGGCGTCGTGACGGCACACCGCTCGATCTCGTCTTCGGCGGCTACTGGTATGGACGCAACGGGCCTGGCATCCTTGCCACCGCGCTCGACCGCGTAGGACCGGAGACCGCCACGCTCACCGTCGTTGGGGACGCAGCCGCCACCTTCGCCGTCCGGGCGGCCCGCGAACCCGCCATCTCCCGCCCCGCGCTCTACACGAGACTCGCCCGCGCGGATGCCGCGGTCATCACCCTCGACCGCGCCAGCGCCGTGGAGTCACGCATCCCGGCCAAGGCGTATGACTGCCTCGCCGTCGGCACCCCGGTCATCGCGATCTGCCCGTCCAGCGCGGCGCTCCTGGTGATCCCGGGTGCCGCCCGTTTCCACCATGTCGTCCACGATGACGTGGATGGCCTGGTCGCGTTTCTGCGGGCCGCCTGCGCGGACCGGTCGTTGCTGCGTCCTGGTACTCAGGGCAGTGGACCGACGCGCGACACCGGAGCGGGCTCGCTCGACCAACTGCTACGGGAGATCGTCTCCTGAGCGATGAGGGCACCTTCTCCCGTCCGACTGCGCCCAAGAGCTGCTGTCGCAGGCGATGCCGTCGGTACGGCCCCTGTGCGCCCGAGGATAGGGCCGTCCGGCTCGCGGCTCCCCGCATTCCGCCCGGCCGCGTTGTCGTCAGTCGGCGCCCAGCACCAAGGCGCCTTCCTCCTCCGCCTTGCCGGATCGGGCGCGGATGAGCCGCTCGCTGACCGAACGCCCTATCCTCGGGCGCTTTTACTCCACTGGCTGTTCTACAGCGGGCTCCTACGGCCGCTCGAACTCTCCGTCCTTCGCGCCGCCGAGAAACGCATCCCATTCGCCCGGAGCGAAGATCAGAACGGGTCCGCCCTGGTTTTTGGAGTCACGCACAGCGACTAGCCCGGCGTCCAAGAAGGCGACCTCAACGCACTGGCCGTTGCCGCCGCTGTAGCTGCTCTTGCGCCACAGTGCTGCGGAGAGATCCACCTGCTGCACGGTCCGCACCTTCTCACTCCTTGCCCTCCGCTGCCAGGCTGGCGATCAGGCTCGTCGAGTCGTCGGGGCTGAGTGCCACGGCAGCGAGGTTGTCAAAGGACAATCTATACCGCCGGATGTCGGCCTCGGCCTCCAGGAACAGGTCACCGGCCATGCTCTCGACGTAGATGATCTCAGGGTCGGCCGAGTTCGGGAAGTCCATGAGCACGAACGACCCGAGCATGCCGGCGTGCGCGCCGGCCGCGTACGGGATGACCTGGACCGTGATGTGCGGCTCGCCGACAGCCTCGGTGATCCTGGCCAGTTGCCGATGCATGACCTCCGGCCCGCCGACCTGGCGGTGAAGTGCGGCCTAGTGCGGCAGCCAGGTGTCCTTGGAGCCGCCGCCGCGGGACGAGTTGACGATCAGGCTGCCAACCGGAGCCACCCTGGTCAGCGCGGCCGGTACGACCACCGCTTCCGCTCCGAGGTAGACAAAAGCCCGCAGGTCGACCGAGCATGGCTGGAGACGGCCATCATGCCAGGTCGGATGGGTCGACAGCCGCACCAGCTCCTGACCGATCCAGCGGCGCGGATCAGCGATGATCCGCTGGCGGGCGGCCGCGAGCTCAGCCGTGTCCGCCCGCGGACCGATCAGCACGCCGTCCCCGCCGTAGCCCTCAGCCGGCTTGATCACCAACTCATCGAGATGATCGAGCACGTACGCACACTGCTCGGGATCACCGCAGACGTAGGTCGTGACGTCGTCGAGTACGGGCTGCTCACCCAGGTAGTATTTGATCAGGCGTGGTACGTAGGCGTAGAGCACCTTGTCATCGGCAACTCCGTTACCAGGCGCGTTCGCGAGGCTGAGCGTCCCCGCTCGCACCGCCGCGATCAGCGCTGGGCCGAGCGGCAGGCCGTCGGCGGCCACGGCCGTGGCGAGTTCGTCCTCGTCGAAGCGCCGGTACAGCACGTCGACACGGCGTCGACGGCCCCGGTCGAGGCGATGGACCACAGTGCCCGAGGCGCCGTCCCCGACGGTGAGATCGGCCGGTTCGACAAGCGCGACCCCCATCTCCTCCGCCAACAGGGCGTGCTCGAAGTGGGCCGAGTTGTCCGCCCCGTCGGTGAGCACCGCGATCGCCGGCTCCCCCGCCGCCCGGCTGGGGGCCGCCGCGACAAGCGCCTCGTGCAGCAGCGCGGGCACACCGTCGAGCCCGGCAATCCCGCCTGGTGGGATCAGATCGGGCAGCACGGAACCGGTCAGCCGCCGGCCTTCGATGGCGTAGGCGACGCCGGAGGGCACCCGCAGGTTGTCCTCCAGGACGAACCAGTTCCCGTTGGCATCACGGACCAGGTCGATGCCGGTGACGGTGGCCCGGATAGCGTTCGCGGGCACGGCGAAGCCAGCGGCCCGCATACCGGGCGCGTTGTGTACCGCCCAGGCCGGGAGCACACCGTCGCCTACGGCGGCCTGCTCGCCGTAGGCATCGTGCAGGAAGGCCTCAAGCGCCCTGACACGCTGTGCCAGGCCGGCCCGCAGCCGCGACCAGTCCGCTTCGTCGACGATGCGTGGCACCAGATCGAAAGGGAATGGTCGCGCCGCGTCATCTCCGGCCACCCGGAACACCACCCCGCGCAGGACCTGCTCGACGCCACGGGCCTCAACAAGTTCGGCCAGCATCGCCGGCCCGAGGCGGTCCAGGGTCCGCATCACGGCCCGGTACGGAGCGCGGACCGCGCCGCCGGTGTCGACCACCTCGTCGTAACCATCGGGGTGGTATCCGCTGAGCAGGCTGGCCTGACGCGCGGTGCCGGGCTGTACCGCCGTACCGGGGGCACGGCCCGGCACCTGCCCCGGCACTGCGAGCGGCGCGTCGCGCGTCTCAGCCAGGACAAGATCCACAACGTCGCTGAGCCGCCCGCGCCGGGCGAAGGCCCGCCGCTGCCGGGCCGCTGCGCTGCCACGCCCGATCACCTGCCGGGCGAGATCGGTCACCAGCTCCCAGTCACCGGCATGCTCAAGTTCGTTCCGAACCTCGTGGATGAGCCGCCACAAAAGATCGTACGCCGGTACCGGAGCCGCCCCGGCCACATCGACCAGGTCGCCCTCGATCCCGGATCGCGCCGCCCGCCAGGTGGCCGCCCGCAGCAGCTCGGTACGCGGCGGCGGTGCCGGTACACCGATCCCGATCGCCAGGATCGCCCGGCGGACGAGCGCACGGAACAGGCCCGCGATGAGAATGACGTTGTCGACGTCTGGGCATGCGTCGCAGATGCGCAGTTCGACCGTGGGCAGGTGGGCGGATGGGCGGACGTCGAAGTAGACCATGCCCGGATCGCTGATCACCCCCGATTTGATCAAATCGGCGACCAGCTGATCGTATTCGGCCGCGGTGCTGAACGAACCGGCGACGCCAGCGGTCGGCCACCGCTGCCAGACCAGGGTGCGTACGCTCGCATACCCGCTGTCAATGCCCCTCCAGTAGGGGGAGCTTGCCGACAGCGCCAGCAGCATCGGCAGCCACGGTGCGATCCAGGCGACCACCGCCATAGCGAGATCACGGTCCGCGACGTCCACATGCACCTGAGCGCCACAGATCAGCTGTTCCCTGGCCAGCAGCTGATAATCGGCGAGCATCTGTTCATAACGCGGGTCGCGACTGATCTCCAGCACGCCCGGATCGACCAGCGGGACAGTTCCCGCGGCCGCGGGACCGAGGCCGAGCGGCTCGGCCACCGATGCGAGCTCACGCCGCAGGTCCAGCAGGTCGGCCCGCAGGTCGGCAAGATCGGTACAGGGACGGCTGTTGGTTTCGACCACGGACTTCAACAGCTCCGCGGCAAAGCGATCGGCCGGAAGGCGGTCAAGGATCGCGCTGGCCCGCGGTACGAGCTGGCGGGACGCGAGATCGAGGATGTGAAACTCCTCCTCGACGCCGACAGTCGCGATTCGGTCGTCGCTCATGGATGACGACGCTACGGCCATTTGGCTACAGAAGCACGCCATAAGAGGCTCCGGCAGGAAGGGACGCGGCATCGCCGCGCGATGCGCGCACCCCGGCTCCACTCCTTGATCCACACCCCCCATTGCCGGGCGCTCCCACACGCCCGGCCGTTGAGACGCGTCCGGCCGTTGAGAACGGGCACGTTTTCCGGCATTGCCGCGGAAATGCCAGTGGGGCGCACCGAACGCCGGGGTGGCCTGGCTGAGGCCGCGGACGGCCGCCCATATACCGGCCGTTCCCCGGCCGCCCAGCCAGCCCGAAGCGCGCTGACATCACGGTAGCTATCGGCACTTATCGATAACAATCAGCCACCAAACTCCGCCGCTTCGCGGTCATCCTGCCACCCCTCGCACACTTCAGTGACTTGTAATGTCACAATGCAACCTCGCCAGCACTTCTGGTGACATCGCCAACGCCAAGAGTATGATCTTCAAACGAAGGGTGCTGACGTGCGACCACGGGAATATGCCCCGTCCGCCCACAGCTGGATGTATCTGGAGGGCCGATCATCATGGCGTTACTGAACGCGACCGACATCGCGACGACCGGACCGGTCGCCATCTCCGCGTCCGCGAAGCCGGCGGACACCGCCGGCCCAGGTGAAGCGGTGATCAGCGAGAGCCGCATCGGCAGACAGGTACGCGTACCCAAGACCGCTGAGCTGGTCGCCGCGCATCTGCGGCGCCAGATAGTGCGCAACGAGCTGGTCGAGGGCGATGCGCTTCCCCCGGAAGCCGTGCTGATGGAACAGTTCGGCGTCTCCCGTCCCACGCTGCGCGAGGCGTTCCGGGTCCTGGAGTCCGAAGCGCTGATCAGCGTACGGCGCGGGGCGCATGGCGGGGCCCGCGTCCACACGCCCAATGGCGACGTGGCCGCCCGCTACGCGGCGCTGGTCCTGGAGCACCGCGGTACGACCCTCGCCGACATCCACCAGGCCAGAGCCCTCATCGAGCCGCCCTGTGCCCGCCAGGTCGCCGAACGCCACACCGATGAGGATCTTGTAGCGCTGCGGGCGGCCCTCGCCTCGGTCGAGGCCGCCGACAACAGCCCCGGTCAGCTACAGGCCGCGAGCGCGGACTTCCGCCGCCTGCTGGTGGAGCTCGCCGGCAACCAGACCCTGATCGTCCTCGCCGGCATGCTGCGCCATATCGTCAGCCTGGTGGATGGCAGCGGCCTGGTCCCCGGCACCGGGCCGGCGGAGCCGGACACCGACGGCGAGCGTCACCATCCGTACTGCCAGCTGGTGACGCTGATAGAAGCGGGCGAAGCGGGCGCGGCCGAGGACCTGTGGCGGCGCCATCTGCTGGCGGCGAACCCCTTCGCCGGGCACGACCAGGCCACAGTCATCGACCTGTTGGGAGGGGTCCCGGCGCCGGGTAGGTAATGTCGATCAGGTGACCCGCGCCGAGACCGACTCGCTGGCCGAGGTCCTCACCCTCGACCGCATTGAAACCAACATCTTCCGCGGCTGGTCCTGGCACACCGCACCGACCAGGGTGTTCGGCGGCCATGTCGCGGCACAGGCACTGATCGCCGCTGGTCAGACCGTTGCCGCTGATCGCCCGGTGCATTCGTTGCACGCCTACTTCCTGCTACCGGGTGATCCCGCGGCGCCGATCATCTATGAGGTCGACCCGATTCGTGACGGGCGTTCCTTCACGACCCGGCGTGTGGTCGCCATCCAGCACGGCAAGGCCATCTTCAACATGTCCGCGTCGTTCCACCACACGGCGGAGGGCCTCGAACACCAGGCGGCGATGCCGGTGATGCCGCCGCTACCGCCGCCCGGTGACACGGCCGCGCCATCCGACGATGTGTTCCCCGACGGCCCGGGAGTCGAGCCGTTCTTCCGGCGCTACCTGGACGTCCTGCCCATCGCGAGCAGCGCGCCGGACGGCTCCGTCCAGCCGCCGGTCGTCTCCCATCTCGGGGATCCGCATGCACCCCACCAGCGGCGCTGGTTCCGCGCCCGCGGGCCGCTGCCCGACGACCCGCTCTACCACGCGTGCGCGGTCACGTACGCCTCCGACCTCCATCTGATCACGACGACCGTGCTCCCGCACCGGACACCGGAAGGGCCGAGGATCTCGCTGGCGAGCCTGGACCACGCGATGTGGTTCCACCGCCCGTTCCGCGCGGACGAATGGCTGCTCTACATTCAGGACAGCCCGTCGGCGTACGGGGAACGCGGCTTCACCCGCGGGGAGATATACACCGCCGACGGCCGGCTTGTCGTTTCCGTCGCGCAGGAGGGACTGATGCGGCAGCGGCCCTGACGCGCCCCGCGTCGCCCCCTTCCTTTCCATCGCGTTCTCCGCGCATGCGCGTTTCCAGCGTTTCGCATTTCTTCGTTCTCCGCGGTGCCGGCCGGCAGGACGGGCCGGCTCCCGACGATCGGTCGCCGGGCGTACCGCACCCGCGGGCGTCCGGCGGCACACGCTCCCAGCACGACTTCAATGGTCGTGTCAATAGCCGTGTCAAGACCGTGTCAAGACCGTGTCAATGGCCGTCGGTGCCAAGGGCAGGGCGGTCGCTCAGTCGTCGGCGGCGCGGGCAGGGACCGGCTGCCGGACGGACCACGCGGCCGGCAGGGACAGCACCATCGTGAGCCCGCCGCCGGGGGTGTCGTCGGTACTCAGCGAACCTCCCATGGCCTCGGCCAGGCCGCGGGACAGCGCCAGGCCCAAGCCGACACCGGTGGTGTTGTCCCGGTCGCCGAGACGCTGGAAAGGCTGGAAGACCCGGTCGCGGTTCTCCGCCGGGATGCCCGGCCCGCGGTCGATGACGCGGATCTCGACCCGATCGTCGAGAGCGCTCGCGGTGATGACCGGACGGGTCCCCGCGGGGGAGTACCGGAGCGCGTTCGAGGCGAGGTTGACCAGCACACGCTCGACGAGGGCGGGGTCCGCGTGGATGTCGGGCAGGTCCTCGGGCATCTGGATCTCCACGTTCCGGGCGGGCGGGCCGAGTTCGTCGAGAGCGTGCGGGATGACGTCGTCGACACCGACCGGCCGGGGGAAGACACTGAGCGCGCCGGCCTGCAACCGGCTCATATCGAGCAGGTTGTCGACGAGCCGGGTGAGCTTGTCCATGGACTCGTCGGCGGTCGCGAGCAGTTCCGCCTGTTCGTCCCGGGTCCAGGCGACGTCCCCGCCACGCAGCCCGGTGATGGCGGCCTTGGCCGAGGCGAGCGGGGTGCGCAGATCATGGCTGACCGCGGCGAGCAGAGCCGTGCGTACCCGGTCGGTTTCGGCCAGGGGGCCGGCCTCGGCCGCGGCTTCGGTGAGGCGGCGCTGCTCGAGCGCGAGCGCGGCCTGGGCCGCGAACGCGGCGAGTATCCGGCGGTCCGCGGCGGGCAGCGGACGTCCACGCAGCACCAGCGCGAGATTGTCCCCGACGGGGACGTCCACGTCACCGTCCTCGGGCCGGGTGCACGGGTCGGTCCCGATGCTGTGCACGACCCGCCATCCGCGCACGCTCCCGCCGTCACGGCCCGCGCCGGAGTGCTGCTCGGATCGTTCCAGCAGGGTGGCGGCCGTCATGCCGAACGTCTCGCGCACCCGCGAGAGCAGGGCCGGCAGCGCGTCCTCGCCGCGCAGGACGCTGCCGGCGAGCACGGACAGCGTCGCGGCCTCGGCTGAGGCCCGCGCCGCCTGGGCGTACCGGCGCGCGGCAAGATCGACAACTCGGCTGACCATGATCCCCACAAGGATGAAGGCGACGAGCGCAAAGGCGTTGTTGCGTTCCGCGATCGTCCAGTGGCGCAGCGGCGGAGTGAAGTAGTAGTTCAGCATCAGCGAGCTCGCGACCGCAGCGAGCAGCGCCGGCCAGAACCCACCGACCAGCGCGACGACCACCACGGCGAGCAGATAGGTGAGAGCGTCGGTGGTGAGGTTGAGCGAACCGCGGGAGTTCGCCAGTACGACGGTGAGCAGCGGGAGCAGGCCGGCCACCAGCGCGGCCGCGATCAACCGGCGGCGCGGCGTCAGGCCGTGCGCGAACCGCGGCAACCGCCAGCCTCGACCGATCTCCTCGTGGGTGACCATGTGGACGTCGATCGATCCGGACAGCTTGGTCGTGGTGACACCGATACCCGGGCTGAACATCTGCGCGAGCCAGCCACGCCGGCTGGCGCCGAGCACCAGCTGGGTCGCGTTCTCCGCGCGGGCGAAGTCGAGCAGCGCGGCCGGGACGTTCTCGCCGATGACGTGGTGATAACTGCCGCCGAGGCTTTCCACCAGCGCCCGCTGTCGCGCGAGGGCCTGTGGGTTCGCGCCGGTGAGACCGTCGGACCGGGCGACGTGCACGGCAAGCAGGTCGGAGCCCTTGCTGCGGTCAGCGATCCGGACGGCCCGGCGGATCAGCGTGTCCCCCTCGGGGCCACCGGTGAGCGCGACCACCACCCGTTCACGGGTTTCCCAGGTACCGGCGATGCCGTGCTCCGCGCGGTACCGGTCGAGCTGCTCGTCCACCTTGTCAGCTACCCACAGCAGTGCAATCTCACGTAACGCGGTCAGATTGCCGATCCGGAAATAGTTCGACAGCGCCGCGTCGATCTTCTCCGGAGCGTAGATGTTGCCGTGCGCCATCCGTCGGCGAAGCGCCTCCGGAGCCATGTCGACCACCTCGACCTGGTCGGCCTCACGGACGACGTCATCGGGCACGGTCTCCCGCTGCGGCACCCCCGTGATCCTCTCGACCACGTCGTTGAGTGACTCCAGGTGCTGGACGTTGACATTGGAGATGACGTCGACACCGGCGTCAAGGAGCTCGCGGACGTCCTGCCAGCGCTTGGTGTTGCGGCTGCCGGGGACGTTCGTGTGGGCGAGCTCGTCGACGACGGCGACCGCGGGCCTGCGGGCGAGCACCGCGCCGACGTCCATCTCGGTGAACACCGCACCCCGATAGGAGATCTCCTTTCGCGGGACGACCTCCAGGCCTTCCAGCAGCGCGGCCGTCTTCGGCCGGCCGTGGGTCTCCACGAAGCCGACGACCACGTCGGTGCCCCGGTCGTGACGCCGGTGGGCCTCGTCCAGAGCGGCGTAGGTCTTGCCCACGCCCGGTGCCGCGCCGAGGTAGACACGCAACGTTCCCCGAGTCACGGCACCCATCCTGCGCCATCCGCGCGTCCGCCGCGAGGCACACCGAATGCATACAGAAAGCAAGCACTCGTTTACGACGAATAACAACAAAATCACAAAACAAGACATAAGGAACGGCCCACGAACACTCGTCACCCTCTGGAAGAGCAACCAGCGAACAGGGCAATGCGATGGAAGAGGCTAGTGATCTGCGCTATAGCGGGACTCAGACGACGAACGGGCGATTACCGTAGCGGGCATGCCGCAAGCAGGACTTGCCTGGCAGACACTGCACGATGCCGGCGCGCTCGCACTGGTCGACACCGCGTCCCACCGGGCCGCCGCGGTTGCTCGACCATGTACGCCCGAGCTGGACATCGCGGATATCGTGGAGGCCGAACGCCTAGTCCAGGCCTGGGCGGACGCATCCACACGGCGTGCGGCGGAAGAAGCGCTGGCCGGCCGGCTCGCCGTCGACTCCACCCGGCTGCTGCGCTCGCTGAGCTGGCTGTTGGCGATGTGGGCGGTGACGCTGCACCTACGGACCGGTGAACAGCCACACGCGGTCATCCGGTCGTTGACCTACCGCGGAGTGTGGCGCAGTGCCGAGGCACCTCATTGCGAAGGCGTCTGGGAATCACTGAGCCAGCGGGTCCGCGTCGGCGCGCTGGCCGCGCTGACCGGAGACAACGACGCCGCGCACGCGTTCCGGCTGGCGATCTGCCAGCCTCCCGGTATCGCCGAGGTGCTGTTGCACCACGCGCTGTCCGTCATGGGCGACCTCGCCCGCAACATGCATGCCATCGGTATCGACCCGACCGACCTGGCCCGCACACTCGCCGCTTACACCACGGAGCCGCCCGCCATCCAGCAGGCTTCCTTCCGCCCGCTGGGCTGACCGGCCCGCCGCCATAAGAGCGCCCGAGGACAGGGCGTTCGATCAGTGAGCGGCCCATCCGCGCCCGGTCCGGCATCGACCGCGCCACCAGCCACCGTCTCTACCCGCGAGCGGCCCATCCGCGCCCGGTCCGGCAAGGCGGCGACGGAAGGCGCCCTGGTGCTGGGCGCCGGCTGACGACAACGCGGCCGGGCGGGGCGCGGGGAGCCGCGAGCCGGACAGTCCTGTCCTCGGGCGCTCTCAATAATCTTCTGTGGCCATGATGTGATCGGCGGAGGCAACTCGGACAGCGCGCCGCCGCCATGCGACAGTTGGATGTCCGATGTGGCGGCGACGGGGAGTGGTAAGTGACCCTGCGGAAACGGGAACCGAACACGAAACGGCCTCGGTCCGGACCTGCCAGCGCGTTGCCGGTGGTGGCCGGTTTCTCGACCAGGCCGGTCATGACCAGGGCCGGGGACTGACGCCGACCGTGCCGCCCAACATGCCGTCCGCCGGCTCCGCACCCGCCGGCCTCACCGGCCGGGCCGGTCTCACCGGGCGGGCGGAGGCACCCGGTGTGCTCCCGGCCGGGCGTCACCTGCGCGCGCCGGAAATCGTCGAAGCGGCCGTCCTCGTCGACCTGGTGATCGCTATCTGCCTGGCCGCGCGCTTCCTTCCGCTCGGCTGGGTGCTGACGATCCCCGCGGCGGTCCCGGCTGCGGTGCTGGCCGCGCGCTGGCGGCTGCGCGCGGCCAGCACGGCGATATTCACGGCCATGGCGGTGGCCGTTCTCATCGGCGGCACCGGGTTCGCGATCACCATCACCTCCTGCATGATGAACGGCACCGTGCTCGGCACGGCCCACCGTCGGCGGTGGGGTCTCCTGCGCACGGCGGCGGTGACCGTCGGCACGCTGTGGGTGCCGGTCGCGCTTGTCATGGACGCGCTGTTCGGCGTTCTCACCCAGCTGCGCGGGCTGCTGCTCGCCGAGATCATCAACAGTTGGGACGGCGCCCGGAGCAGCATCGCGCGGCTCGGGATAACACCGGACAGCCCCGGGCTGGCGGCGGCGGACTGGGTTGTCCGGTGGGGCACGACGCACTGGTGGGCGCTGCTACCGATCACGCTGCTGGCGAACACGGCGGTGAACGTGCTCGCCGCCGGGGTGGTCATCCGGCCGGTGCTGCGCCACCTCGCCGCCAGCGCGCCATCCGCCCGGACCGACCAGCCGAACCCGCCGGGGTGGATACCCAGGCGCAGGACGGCGGGCAGCCCGCACCATCCGCAGCCACACGCGCGGCCATGCCCACAGCCGCACTCGCGGCCACACTCACAGTCACAGCCCGATGCGCAGCCGCGGCCCCTTCCCGTGCGCCTCGAATCGGTGACGTACCGCTACGCGGGGGCCGCGCGGGACGCCGTCCACGATGTGTCGCTCACCATCCGGCCAGCGGAGTTCGTGGCGATCCTGGGGAGCAACGGGTCCGGGAAGTCCACACTCGCCCGGATCATCGGTGGCTGGAGTCCCACCGACGGACAGGTGCTGCGGCCCGGTGACTGCGCGCTCGGCCGGCCTGGCGGCACTTCCATGATTTTCCAGCGGCCGGAGTCGCAGGTACTGGGTGTGCGGGTCCGCGACGACATCGTGTGGGGCCTGCCGGAGGGTGGCCGGACGGTCGACGTCGAGGCTCTGCTGGCGAAGGTCGGGCTCGCCCAGCTCGCCGACCACGAAACCGCGACGCTGTCCGGCGGGCAGCTACAGCGGCTGGCGGTCGCGGCCGCGCTCGCGCGGGCGCCGCGGCTGCTCGTGTCCGACGAGTCCACCGCCATGGTGGACGCCGACGGCCGCCAGCAGCTCACCGAGCTGCTGGCGCGGCTTCCCGGCGAAGAGGGGGTCACGGTCGTGCACGTGACCCACCGCCGCGCCGAGGCGATGCGCGCACACCGCCGCATCACTCTCGACAGCGGCCGGATGACACCGGCGGACGGCGCGGCAGCCGGCCCGACCACCCGCGCGTCGGTCGATCCCCGCCCGGATCCGCGCCCAGGCCCACCCCCAGGCCCACCCCCAGGCCCACCCCCAGGCCCGTGCCAGAACGCCGAGGCGTCACCGCTGGTCTGCCTCAACGGTGTCGGGCAGATCTACTCCCCTCGATCACCATGGGCACACCGGGCGCTGACCGACGTGTCCTTCCAGCTCGGCATCGGCGAATCAATCGTGATCAACGGCCGTAACGGATCGGGGAAGTCGACGCTCGCGGCCGTCCTCGCCGGTCTGCTCAGCCCGTCCGAAGGCGATGCCCACATGTCCGGCCGGCCGCTGACCGCCTGTCCCGGTGAGATCGGACTGGCCGTGCAGCACTCCCGGCTCCAGCTGCTGGCACCCACCGTAGGTGCTGATGTGCGTGCCGCCGCCGGGGTGAGCACGGCCGTCGCCGACGACGCACTGGCCGCCGTCGGCCTGGACCCCGCGGTGTTCCGGGACCGGCGGGTGGAGAACCTCTCCGGCGGCCAGCTGCGCCGCGCCGCGCTCGCCGGGCTGATCGCCCGCCAGCCCCGCCTGATGATTCTCGATGAGCCGCTGGCGGGGCTGGACATCCCGTCACGGCGAACCCTCATCAAGGTGCTCGCGGACCTTCGCGTCCGCACCGGCCTGACGTTGGTCGTGATATCCCACGACTTCGACGGCCTGGCCGATGTGATCGAGAGAACGATCGTCCTGGACGGGGGACGCCTGGTCCACGACGGGCCTTTCCGCGGTGACCGGCCACAGTGCGTGCCGGCGGCTGCTCCGCCAGCCATCGCCCGCGCTGGCGGCGTCCGGACGCTCCCCCGGCCGCGCCATGCGGCGGTCACCGCCGGTGCGCAGAGCGCGGCAGTCATCGATACCGGGAGCCCCCGCGCCATCCCGGCGCCGGTCGCCGTGGCGGCTGCGCACGCACGCCGGCCCGAGCCGCCCGAGCC
>NZ_CAKJTM010000015.1:0-2833 GCF_917627345.1 Protofrankia sp. CiP3
TGACCGCTTGATTCCGCCCTCTCTCGTGTTTGAGAGACGGGATGCCGACACCCCTTGGCCTGGGAGCAGCGTTCCGAATCTTCTTCTCCTACCGGGTAAATCCCCAGACGTCTTCGGGTGCACCTCTTCCGCGGGACCTCGGGTCGGCCCGGAAACCGGGGGATACCAGACGTGGACGTGGACGTGGACGTGGACGTGGACGTGGACGTGGACGTGGACGTGGACGTGGACGTGGACGTGGACGTGGACGTGGAGGCTTATTCAGAACTCCCATTCTGGATGATCTAGATCATGCATCGCCGCAGGTCGAGGCACTGCTATAGATCTTTATGGAAGAGTTCTGCATAACCCTCCTGGGCCTGTGAGCTGGTGCGATGCCATAGCGCGACTGTTGACATGATGGCTAATCCAGTCTGTGCGCCGATGGGGCCATCCAGCCGCCGTGGGTAGCGGACCTGCGGCCCGCTATTCGACAGGAGTGGTAGCGAGGGGGCGACCACCCGAAAGGGCACGCATGACTATACGGACGAAGCAGTACGGTTGACGCTCGCAAGCGACGCAATGCCTCGACCTCGACGCATTGATCCCCCCATATCAAAATCAAAAAATAATCGACAGTCAGCCGGAAACGAAATCGATATACATATCCGATACAGATGGACGCATGGTGACGTGCATCGAGCACCAACCGTCACCGACTCGAGTGCTCCAGCAACGGCCATCGTTGGCGAGGGGACGGGTGTCGAAAATCCGCACGGGTCGCGCTCCGCACCCGTCAGAGCTGCCGCTTGCGGGCATGGCCCCTGATACGCCTCCGCGTAACGTCCTCCTTGCGGTTCGTTGCCTGTCGGAGATGTGGAATGCAGGCGCTGTCATAGATCAGGGGCGCCGTGTGCTGGATGCACTGATCGGCCTTTTGGAGTTCTCCGAACATCGCCCGATGTTGGAGATGAACGATTTAATAGATCGGCATATTCTTCCTGTTGTTCAGGCCGTTGGCATCCGCTGGCCGGGCCGTATGCGCTACCGGGATTGGTTTCTCATACGGGGCAGCCGCATAGCGCGGTCGCCGTTCTCGACGTCTATTGCTTTGATCGCTGCGGCGTTGTTCTCCGATGATCGCCAGATTCGTGACCTGTTCCACACGCAGGCGCTCCTCGACCACAACGCCCAGATACGGTGGGTGGCGGTGCAGGCGGTTGCTGTGGGTTGGCGGGATGGTCCCGGCACGTTGCCGCTTCTGCGGGAGTGGGCCACTGATGGCCACGGGGATGTGCGGCGGGTGGTGGTGGTGGAGGCGGTTGCTGTGGGTTGGCGGGATGATCCCGGTACGTTGCCGTGGTTGCGGGAGCGGGCCACCGACGATACCGACGGGGCTGTGCGGTGGGTGGCGGTGCAGGCAGTTCGGCAAATCGAACGAAGATAATCGAAGCACGCGACGGGGCTGATGGCGAATCTTGACGGGACAGTGGGAATGGATCGGCACTGCGCGGGCGGATGACGGGCGCATACGGCGCCTTCGCTCGAAGGCTTTCCTGTTTGCGCTGGTCAACGCCATGATCTGTGGGGGTGACAAGCCCGCTTGAAAACCGCTAGGGGTGGCAACGCTCCTCGTGGGTTCGAATCCCACGCCCTCCGCTCTGACCAGCACCTTTGACCTGAATCCGCAGGTCATGGCTATTTTAGATCTTCTTTTTGTGATCTTTTTGTGGCTCGCGGCTGTCCGGCTGTGCCCGGCCGTGAGTGGTCATCTACGGCCGTCTGTGGGGAATATATGGGGACGATCAAGAGGTGTCCCCAGGGTTCAGGACGGTGTCGATGCGGTCTCGGGAAGCTTGGTCCTGGCCGGCGAGGCACTTCGCGTAGACGTGCAGCAGGACCGCGACGGAGTGCCCGGCCCACTCGGCGATCAGCGTCGGCGGGACCCCAGCGTTGGGCCAGGTCGAGACCGCCGCAGGTCGTAGGGCGTGCCAGCGAGCGGGGAGGCGACCTCGCCAGTCGTGAGTGTCCGGCGGCGGGCATCCTCTACGTGGTAGACCACCCGGTAGGCGCCCACCCTCAGCCGGAACACAGCCGAAGGTTCACCGACGAGTGCTCGGACCCCGTGGGGACGAGGATCGTTCGACAGTTGCGTTACCGCCGTCAGCCCTCGGCGCGCTGTCACACCGTCGAGCTTGCGCAGTTCACGCAGCGCCCGTGTCGTCCACTCGATCTCGTACGCCACCGTCAGGCCAGGCCGAACTCGGCCATCACGTCCCGGTGCGCCACGCGCGGTTCACTGGACGCAAGCGCAGCCCGCGCGGCGGTCAGATCGGCCTCATCTTCGGCTGCTTCCAGCTCCCGCAAATCATCGATCGAGATCACCGCAGCCACGGCACGACCATGACGGGTGAGCACGGTCCGCGCGTGCGCGTGTTCCACCTTGGACACGATCTCACCGAGATGGTCCCGTGCCTCACTGATCGGTATCTCAGTCACACCCCATGTTGTACGAACCGGGGAGACTGATGGGCGCACTGTCGGCCCGTGCGGCGCACTTCTGGCGCACTGCGAGGGCGCCACGGCGCCGGCCTACGACATCCCCGGCGGCGTAGGCCCCGCTCGTTGTGCCAACCTTCCGTACGTGTTCAGGTCGCGGATGCGGCTGTGGCGCCGTGCGGACGTCCAGGCGTGGGTGGCCAGGAACCGGTCATGACTGCATGACTACATGCCGTGGATGCTCTGGATAACGCGGGACCGTCGCCCTGTTGCGTCAAGATGCACAATAATCTTGGTTTTTCCTCGATCTGAATTAGAGCGACCGGCAATAGGGACGCGGCGTCGCGGGGCTGGG
>NZ_CAKJTM010000015.1:3235-11218 GCF_917627345.1 Protofrankia sp. CiP3
CCCCAGCCCCGCTCCTTAATCCACGTCCCTATTGCCGGGCGCTCTTATGCACCCTTGATCGAGATCGTTGCGACCCGAGAAGCCGAGAAGGCCTGCGAGTGATCGATGTGGGCACGATGTGGGCACGCCGGTTCGACGTGTGGGCACCCTCAGCTGCTCCTCGGCGTCGGCAGTCCATGCACAGGGCGTGCATGCGATCACCCCTCCTCTCCGGTGTCGTCGGGCCCGAGGGCGGCGGCGATCCGCGGTCGCGCCGCTTCGTCCTGCCCGACTGCCAGACCCAGAAGGTAAGATTTTTTATCCATGAGCACAGCCGATGACCGGACCTGGGCACATGCACTGGTCGACGAGCTGGTGGGCCAGCCCGATCAGGCTGCCGACAGGGCTGTAGCGGTTCTGCATGCTCATGCTGCGGCGCTTGCGTGGGTGCGTGACACCACCAGGTTCTACCCAGCGCCGCCCAGTATCGCGGCGGAGTTGAACAGCGTCGCCATGCGACTACGTACTGGGGCTGACGAGGGCGATCCAGTGGCCGTGCTCGGCCGGGTGGCGGTCGACGCGCTTGCCGCTTACCGGGCAGGCGTGGCCGTATGAGCGGCTATGGTCCTTGACGACCTCGTGCTGAGCTGGCCGGTACTGGCAACGAACACCACCGTAGGGAGTTGTCCCGGCTGCTGCGTGGCGCCATCGACGGCGGTCCGGCCTTGGATGTGCCGGCACTATGCCTGGCTGAAGTCACGGCAGCCCGTCCCGCCCTCGCTGGGCACCTCGCCGATATCCATAGCTGCGGCGCTTACCGGCGCGATCGACATCTGCGGGCTGAGCCGCATCGACCACATCTAAGGGCGTCCCTGCCGACCTGCTGTCATTGTGAATGATTCCCGTAGGTCGTCGGCGGGGTGGGGATGGCTCAGCCGATGCGGTGGCCAGGTGTTTCAATCCCTTCAGGGATGATCAGTGGCAGATCCGGGCCGCGGCGTTCTTGAGGGTCATTACAAGACCAGCGGGCCATAGAAAATTATACGGAGCTTCTCGAGCTGCTCGTCCGCAAACACGGCCTGCTTACCCGAGACGGTCGTAACCCCGATCGACATGATTATCTCGTCAGGAAGGAGAGCGAACAGCTGGGCCGCTCAACCATGCCCGTGTGCCGCGCCGATGAACCGTTGCGGCAGGAGACTGACCCGCGCCGCCGCCCGTGTCAGGCCGGGTGGCGATTCGAGGAGGAAGCCGTGCTTCGCCTCGCGCGCCGCGGCCAGGCATTGGTCGCACCCGGCCGCGGCGCGCGCATATCTCCGCGGGCACGCCGCGGCCCAGCGTACGAAGACGTTCAGACCCCTCCATGATTCACCTGCGGCCTGCCCGCGGCCGTGTCAGCGACACACCACTCCAGGTTTATCTCCCCGGGCTGGCATCGAGCGTGCGGTGGAAGAATTCGGCGGTGTCACGCCGGATCTCCACCGCGTGTCCGGTGCAGCAGTGATCGCCATCATCGTAGATTTTCAACGTGACTTCTTGATCCCGGTGTCTTTTTTGCAGGCTGTCCCTGAGCCATTCCTTGTCCCGTATGGTTACCAGTGGGTCTTTCCTGCCATGGACGATCCGCAGCGGGACCCGCACGTTGTCGAGCAACGCCTCGTTGCGCAACGAGAAAACCGTGTCCGCTTCGGGAAGATCGTCTGGGCCGGTCACGCCGAGCACCTGACAGTACTTGCTTTTCAGGAAAAACGGCAGTTTCCGGAACCCCGCGGTGTCGACCGGTCCGCCGAGGTCGTAGACCGCACCCACCCGTGGGTCCTCGGCGGCCAGCTTGATTGCCCACAGGCCGCCCCAGCTGATGCCGATGACACCGATGCAAGAAGCGTCGACCGGATATTGCTCGCTCACCGCGTCCATGGCCGCCTGGACGCTTTTCGTGAAGTCCATCGACCAGGTCAGTCCCTCGAGAAAGAAGCTCTCGCCCTGGCCGGGTCCGTCGAGACAGAACACCGCGAATCCGTTGTCCTGCAGTGCGAGCTCGGTCGCGAGGTGCTCCTCCTTCGTGTCATCCATGCCGTGAATGATTATGATGAGCGGCGCGGGAACGCCAGCATTGCGCGGAAGATGCAGGTTGCCGTAGCATTTGCGGTCAGCCCACGGGATCTCCAGCCGGTGATAGAGCTCCCCCCACGCCAACGACTCGGCCGCCAGATAGTAGTCACGGGAGCGCCGGTACGCCGTGCGTTTCACGTCGTTGATGGGGAGGCAGCCCCACTGGGTCATATGCGCCAGATAGGATAGATGGCGAAGTCCGTCGATGCGTTTCTGCGCGCTCTGGTCGGCGTCCTTTTCAACCTGGTCCGCAGCCTCGTCAAGCAGGACCGTGGCGGCGTGTGGCCAGTCGTCTATGCTGTCTATGCTGTTAAGGAAGCGCATAAGTGTCTCGTCGGAGATGGATGATGCTCGCCACCTGTTCCAGAACGGGCGGGTCACGTTCTTGACGCCCACTGTCCTGGACAGGGAGCGGACGGTCCAACTTGCCACTCTGTCGACGAATCGGTAGCTTTCCGTGTCGCTGACGTTCGGATTTACCAAAGTACTCATTAGTTTTTCACACCGAATTTCATGGACTCGACCGGAGTGAGCTCGATGAGTTTCGCGCCGCGACGGACGGCGTCCTCATCAAGTGCCGCGATCGGTTCAGGCCGCGGATCGGTTGCCAGCCGTCGTTCGTTCGCGTCGATGACCTGATAAAGGTCGAACCCGTATTGGTTGCGCATGATTTTGCGACCGAGTTCATTGATCATGCAGTTCGTGCTACAGGTGCCGGTATTTTTCGGTTTACTCCAGCCGATCTTTTCCAAATCGGCTATCTGCTCGTCGACCGACGGTTTGGCGACGATCTCGTAGAACGGCACCAGCGCGGTTCGGCAGGGTTGTGAATCCAGTAGCCGAGCGGCCTCGGCGTCTTTTTTCAGGGCGTACGAGCGCAGCCGGGAGACGAACTTCTCGACCAGCGTGTCAACAGCTGGCAGGCCACCACCGGAAAGCACCGGTGAACCATTCAGATCGAGACGGTTCTGTCCTTTCTGCGTTCCGATGAAACAGAATGGAATATCGTTGTCATAGCAGAAGACCGTCGCGTGCGCGGCGATCGTCGCAAAGCACGGCCAACAGGCGGAACCATAGGTCATGGCTGAGCGGACCAAGTCGCGGTCACCATCCTCGTTGACCATGAAGCCCAGGCGGAACAACGAGTCCATCGGCCTGCGTTCGGGCTCGGCGATAATAAGCTCGATGCCGAGCCTCTCACAGAGCTTCTGTGCGTTCTTGATAGCGATCGGCGACTGGTAGCCCTGATTCAGCATCCACGCGGCAACCCGGAGATCGCGCCGGGCCAGCTCCATCAGCATCCAGCTGGAATCCTTCCCGCCGCTGTAGAGAACCACCGCGTCGTACTTTGCTTCAGGGCGTTTCTCGGGAATGCTCGCGACGAGCTCTACCAGCCCCTTCATGGAACCGGGCAGAACTGAAGAAAATCGGCTCGTGGCCGACGATCCGAGGATGCGCCGCAGCCGGTCGTTATGATAGATCTGGATGATGAGGCTGAGTATCCACTTCTGATTTTTTTCGTTACCTTGTCCGTGCCCCGTTGTTCTGTTCGTTTCTGTGCAGTAGGAGCACAGGTCGCCAGCTGGGTACGTGGACACGCCGCTGTCGGTGGCAGTGATGTACTGGTCGTAGGCGAGCGGCATCCCGCAACGTATGCAGACGGAGGTGTTGATCTCAGCGCTCATTATTGGCTCGCCCCTCCAGAGGATTCTTTTCCGATGGCCGCCCGCAACTTGCCGATGGGCAGCACATGCGGACCGCACTGCAGCGCTGGAATGCATAGCTTGTTCTGGTCGAATGCCGTCATGTACGCACTGATCATTTCTGCCGTCGGTTCACCGATGGTGGGTGTGATTCCTGGCTCCAACGCAAATATCATGCCTTCGGTGAGGCATGACCAGGCCGTGCTGCTGCCGTCCGCGTCGACTTCCGCGAAGTCGAACGGGAAGCGGGACCTGAAACCGATACTGCGGCAGTCCACCAGGCCGGCCTCGCACGGTACGATGTCGGCCCGCTCCACGACACGCCGCCACGCGCCCTCTCGCGACCAGCAGTACGGCTGGCTGTCGTCAATCAGGATAGTGCCGGGGGCCACCTTGTCTATGTCCACGACGTACGCGGTGCTCACGGCACTGACGAGCACATCGGTCGAGTAGCAGGAGCTGTCCGCGGGCAGCGCACCGGTGGCATCGGTGATTTCGAAAGAAGTCTTCAGCCCGGTTGTGCGCCGAAACTCCTCGGCCAACCGATCGAGCTTACCGCTCATCTGCGGACGGTCGACCAGGACGAGTTCGCTGGGCTTCTCCTCCACCGTCGACAGCAACTGCGCGAAGGAACGCCCGATGCTGCCGACACCGATGACCGTCACCTTTTGTTCAGCGGGCCTGCGGCCAAGCTCCTCCACTGCCTTTTCGTATGTCCGCAGCACGCTGATCGAGGTGACCGCGTGCCCGGTCGTGACGACGATTCCGGCCTGTTCGGCCGGTTTCACGAGCTTGTGGCCGTACAACGAGAGCGCGCCGGTGAGACCACCGAGACAGAGCACCTTTGCACCGGTCTCGGCGGCGGCGGCGATCGCGTCGACCTCCAGGACCTGGCCGCAGTGCCTGCGGGCGGAGGCGTCGATGAGCTCGTTGGCATAGAAGGGCAAGAACAGGATGCCCACCCGCAACGCTCCGATCGTGACGATTTCACCGAAGACCGGTTTCATATGGCGCGTTAGTTGAAATCGGTCGGCCATGCTGAGGTGAACGCTCCAGGGAAACAGTCGGGGGAGATCGTTCTCGTCGCGCGGATGGGTGACAAGAACAACGTCCAACGCCCCGCTTGACTCCTTGGTTTTCCGCCATTCCGACAGAGCGTCGGGACCGATGAAACCGCTCGATTCTGACACGTCTAACCTCCTGCTTCGGGGCGGGCAAATATGGCCATCGGCGGTCTGCTGTGATCGATGCCAAGGAGGAGCCTAGCTACTGGACCGATTATGCGCATTCTCAGGTCTTCGATCGGTACGGATCGTCCTGAAAAAGAGCATCCAGCGGTCCGGCAGCCTGTTTCCTGACTGGACAGATTTTCCGCGCGTTTGGATTTTTGGATTTGGCTATTTTTGCAAAAGATTATTTTGGTTGGACGATTTGTGACTGAAGGCAATGGCTGGTGCCTTGTCCTGATCAGTTCGTGGGTGGGCAGTTGCCAGTGACGTACTGTTACCGATATCTGGACCAATCGTCATTGGCCACGCGAACCATCCTCCGGCGGTACCCGAGGGGAGGGAGCGGTCGCCGCGCTGCCTCGGCTGGCCTAAGAGTGCCCGGCAATGGGACTGTCCGGCCCGTGGCGGCCGATTTACATCGCTGTGATGGCAGACTGTGCGTGAGATGGTGGGCGACGGGAGGATGCGGATGACGGGGCAGTGGGCGTCGGCTGCCCGCCGGCTGTCATGCGCGGCGGTTGGGCCGCTGTCCATGTCTTTTGTCGTCCGGCCCGCGGGAAGCTTGTGCGCCGTCCAGCCCGCTGGGAGATCGTGATGCCTCCTTCGGGGTTGCTCGCGGAGGACCCGGAACGAATCGGTTCCTACGTTCTTCTTGGCCGGCTCGGTGCCGGCGGCATGGGCGTCGTCTACCGGGCGGAAGATCCGCAAGGGCTGGTGGTCGCGCTCAAGGTCATCCGATCCGATATCGCCGACGATCCCAAATTTCGGAAACTGTTCCGGCGGGAGGCCCGCAACGCCCAGCGGGTTGTGCCGTTCTGCACCGCTCCGGTACTGGATGTCAATGCCGACGCCGAGCAGCCGTATATCGTCACCGAATTTGTGGACGGTCCGACGCTCAGCGCCGTGGTCGAACGGGACGGTCCGCTTCCGGACGTCAAGCTGTACCAACTCGCGGTCATGACCGCGGTCGCGATGATCGTGATTCACGATGCCGGAATCGTGCACTGTGATCTCAAGCCGTCGAACGTGTTGCTGTCCCCGCTCGGCCCGAGGATCATTGACTTCGGGGTTGCACGTGCTGTCGACGCCACGACCGCGGCCACCCAGACAGGTGTGTTCGGGACACCTGCGTTCATGGCACCGGAGCAGATCAGGCGTTATAACAGCGTCACTCCGGCAGCGGATGTCTTTGCCTGGGGCGGCATGATTGCCTATGCGGGCACCGGCCGGCGGCCGCATGGGGACGGCAGGCCCGATGTGATGCTTTACCGGGCCGTGCACGACGAGCCGGATTTCGAGGGTTTGGACAGCAGGCTGCGCCCGCTTGTCGCGAAAGCGATGGACAAAGATCCCCAGCGCCGGCCGTCGGCGACGGACGTGCTCGTCGAGTTGTTGAGCAAACATGCGTCGGAACAGGAACTGGAAGACATCCTGACCGAGATTCGTCGCGGCCAAGTCCGTGGGACGGAGCTGGCCGCGATACTCAAGCGGCTGCTCAGCCTCGCCGCGGCGGCAGCTGAAACGACCGTCTCGGTCCTGCCCCCGCGGAGCCTATCCACCGGCACGAATACGCCGATTTCGACCATGAACAACACGACCGTTCCGGATGAGAACGCGCCGCGGCCGATTCCGGTCCCACCGGCTCGTCACCAGCCGGACCAGGAAAAGGGTAAGAAGGAAGGCACGCGTAATGGCGGGCTCGGCCGGCTCCTTCACCGGCGGCGGTCCCGTCTTCTCGCGGCGGTCGGCGCGGGCGCGCTGGCGGTGGCCATCATATGGGCCTACAACCCGCCCCACCCACACTCGGTCGTGAAACCCACGTACGTGATTGGTTTCCAGGGGACGCTGACCGGTGGGAACGCGGCACTCGGCCGCAGCTCCCTCCTGGGCGCCCGGACGGCTGTCGAGCTTGCGAACCAGGACCCTGATCTCCCCTTCAGGTTGACGATGAAGGAGTCGGACGATCAGGGTTTGGCGGATAAGGGTGCTGGCGCAGCCCGGGAACTCATCGACGATCATAGTGTGGTGGCCGTCATCGGCCCCACCTTCTCCGGGCCGGCGGAGAAGAGCATATTGAGTTACTCCGGCGCCGGTCTTGTAGCAGTGAGCCCGTCGGCGACCGGGCCCGGGCTGACCTCGCTGGGCGTGGGCCCGGTGAGTACCTTCTTCCGGACAGTTTCCCCGGACACGGTGCAGGGGCCCCAGAGCGCGAAGTACATGATTTCGAAACTCAGCCCTCGTGGCGTTCTGGTGCTCTTCGACAGCAGCAACTCATACGGTACGGGTCTCGCTGATGAGCTGGTGAAACAGCTCAACCGGATCCAGCAGCAAAAGAATTTGCCTGTCACCGTGACCACCCGGGCGGCTGCCCCGGGCACTGACTACGCGAAGCTTCTCACGGATCTCAGTTCGTATAACCTGGTGTACTACGCCGGTTATACGTCGGAGTTCGTCGAGATAATCAAGATTCTCCGGCAGCGGAAATTCACGGGCACGATAATGAGTGGTGACGGGAGTAACAGTGATCTGCTGCTCACGGGAGTGGGCGGGGACGGTGCTGAAGGCGTTTATCTTACCTGCCCGTGTCGCGAAGTCGCCGAGATCGAACCGCGGAGCCAGGCGGTGCAACAGTTCGTCGACACGTATGAAAAGATTTCTTCAGATGTGCAGCCGGACTTCTACGCCGCCGACGCCTTCGATGCCACCAGAGTCGTCATCGAAGTCCTGAAGCGCCTGCATGGGAAGGTGAGCCGCCAATCGGTCGCCAGCACCTTCGGCGATCCGAAATTTATCAGGGATTTCGAGTTTGAAGGCATAACGAAGAAAATCAAATTCGACATGAGCGGAGAGGTGCAGGGCGGTGATATTTTCATCTATCAGGTCAGGAACGGGCGGCGGCGGTATATCGGTAGCGCGGTGGAACTGGCCCGTGGGAATGACTGACCCGCGGGAATGGCTGG
>NZ_CAKJTM010000015.1:11947-61620 GCF_917627345.1 Protofrankia sp. CiP3
CCCGCGCTGGCGCCGCTGCCGTGGCGAGTGCCTGTGGTGGGCGTGGGTGGCCATGTTGACGACCAACCGCCTGGGTGCCGCCCGCTTGGAGCGGGCCATGTCCGGCTGCGTCGGCGGACTGGGTGTGCCCGCGGACTGCTGTGCCCGCGGACACAGCCGGTCGTCAGCTATGCCGGGTGGTCTGCCGGGCACGCGAGTTTCATGGGATGATGTCACTCTGTAGTCAGTTTTGTACGGAGAGAACTGATGGGGGGTGTTGAGTCTCGTTGCCGCGCCCGTCGGAAAAGGTTGCGCGACGGTTGTCACCTTCTGCGACAGGATGACCGGGTGCCGATCCGACGCCAAACCTCGTCAACCCGCACGCCGCGGCGTGCTCAGCCGATGCTGCCACTGCCGATCCGCAATGCCGGCCAGACAGCCAGGAGCCGTGATGTACCAGCGCCGGCATCATGCGGTGGCTGTAGCGCCCGGTGGACCGAGCCGGACGCCACACATTGCCGGATCTGTCATGCCACCTGGCAGGACCTGCAGGGGTTCGATGCGCATCTGGCGGAATGCCAGCCAGGACTCGTGATCCGTTCTGGTCGGGCGCCGCGGCGCTGACCATCGGATCACCTGCCGGGGCGGCAGCCCCGCAGGGCGTCCCCTGTCAGGGCCGACCGCTTCGCTGAGGAGTGGACGGCTCGACCGCGTCCGAAAGAGACCTCATCGACGTGACCCGCGGATGTTTTGTCCGTACCAGGGCGGTTTTCTGTCGCATCCAGGCCGGTTGGCTCGCCGAGCGCGTGGAAAAGGCGCTATCCGCCTGCCGGCCCGGTGCGCCGGATGGCGAATTCTGGCTCGTCGGCGCTGCCTGTCCTGCCATTGTCGGATGTGGTCGACAAGCGGCCGGCAGTCATATTTGTAGCATTTTGTCCACCGCTGGTGAATGAAAGGGCTCGTTGGCGGCCAACGGCTGGCGGCCAACGGCTGCGGTCGTGATTCCTGCGCGTGCTTGGCGGCGCCTGGATTCTGGCACCCCGTCACCAAGGGTCACAGCTGGCGTGTCGACCCGCAGCGAGAAGCAACATACGCCCATCTGGAGTTGGTCAGTGCCACAACTGTCCAGCGATTTGACGTGACTCTCCGTCGTTGTTCGTCGAGGCAGCTGTAGCGTCCAGCGATCACCTCGTCCACAGTTGCGTGGGCGCAGTCCGGGCTCTGATACCAGCACCAGGGTCCGTTCTCGCAACTGGAGAGGCGGATCAGGAGCTGGTAGCCAGTTGCCGGGCCGGACCGCAGGTTGAGGTGGCAGCCGTTGGCGGCGGTGGGGAGCGCATACCAGTGCGTCGCGGACAGCGGGATACCTGCCCGCCGGCTTTCGGCGGTCGCGGGCGAGCCCCAGGACACGGCCATGGACGAGAGCAGGAGGCCTAGCGCCAGTATGAAACTCTGGGCGAGCCTGCGTCCGCCGAGCTTGAGCGGCTCCGGCAACAGGACTGGATTGCCGGGCGCTCTTACTCCGCGAACCGTGAGTTTGACCGTCTCGGGGCGGAACGCACCGACCGGGAACATGACACCTCCAGGACCATGGATCATTCACATGCCGATGGAGGAGGTTCTATCGTGGTTATCGCTCTGTGTAGTGCTACGGCACGCCGTGTGCTCTGAAAAGAGCCTGGTCAGCGTGCGGCCTCGGGCAGCGGGCCCACTCGCTGCTCACCTATGGCGAAGGCGGCGAAGTCGATGGTGGTGCCCGTCTCGGGCGCGAACGACCGGTCCCCGCCGCCGTACACGGCTGAGAACATGATGCCGCCGATGCGGACCTTGTCGGAAATACGTGGGTTATAGCCGTGTTCTTTGACGGTTTCCTTGTTGTCGATCCAGACATCCAGCAGCCCCTGAGAGAATGTCTCGAAGTTCATGCGGACACCCTGCTCGACACAGATCCACTTGTTAAGCTCCCATGTCCATGACTTCTTGCCGGAAACTTTGACCGGTGCGTCTGGGCGGGCGGTGTTCGAGTAGACGATCCCTTCGCCTTCCTTGCGCCAGGCGAACCGGCTGGCGAAACCGCTCCGGTCGGAGTCGGTACGTTGATCGTTTCCTTTGTTGTAGATGACTCCGTAGAACCCGGGGAGCTTCCCTCCTTTTCTAAAATCAAAATCATGTGGGAAGCGCACATAATAGCGCAGGTACATTTCGAAGGTCGGTCGGCCCTCCATGGCGACGAAGAGCTGGCTGCCGCCGTAGGTGTTGCCATCGTTGTAAACCTGGGCCTTGGGATCGTTGAACGTGTCGCCCGCCGGTAGTGAGACCCGGACGATCTGCTGGAAGCGGGGGTCGTCGGAGGGCAGTATCTGCGCCCGGTCCAGGCCGAAAGTCGCGCGTTGCTGCGGAGTGAGGCCCTTGCCGAAGAAGTCCGCCGCGCCAGTGTCCAGGAACCGCGGTGCCGCGCTCGCGCTCGGCGTCACTGAGGGGTCCGGCGGGAGGGTCTCGCTGGCCGGGTCGAAGGGGCGCTTGGGTTTCGAGCAGCCCGTCGCGGCCACGCCCAGCAGACCGAGTGCCGAACCGAGGACGGCCCGTCGGGTCCGGGCCGGTGGTGACGGAAGAACGATCGTGCTGTCAGCGGACCGGACGGCTGGCGGACCAGATGTTCCAGGCTGGCAAAATCCGTTCTTGTCGTTCATTTGTCGACCCCCGGCGGTCCGCCACTGAACTCACAATTAAGTGTGACTGATAATGGGGGATGCGGTATTGCGGGGCTGGGGCGCGCGGCTCGCGTTATCGCTCTCTGGGCATCGCCGCGTGGTGCCCAGGCGCCCCGCCTCGTCGGTCGACGCCCAATACCTCCGGCGCATCCTCCGCCGTCTCGCGATGCACGCACCCCAACCCCGCTCTTTGATTCACGCCTCTGTTGCCGGGCGCTCTAATTCCGGAATTATTTTACCAATTATACCAGTGTGGCGAACTCATCAGATATCGGGTCGCGGGGGCTGCCTGCTGGGCGGCGATCTCAGCATGCCGATCTGGGATTTTATGAGCGCGACCGGCAACAGGGGATGCGGCATCGCGGGGCTGGGGTGCGCGGCACCGGGTGGGAATCCGCGGCGCGGACCGCGGCTGGTCGGGATCCGGGTAGGTATCTCGCGGCGGGCGCGGGCGTCGCGCCCTGTCTGCCGGGCAGCCAGGCCGGAGCGCCGTTGCGGTCATCACATGGCGCTCCGGCTGGTGCCGACAGACCCGCCGAAGGGGCTTGAGGTGGAACGGGCTGGGGTGAAGCGAGCCTACGGCCGGCCGAGCGCGTGGTAGTCCCACCCGGCGGCACGCCACTGGACGGGGCTGAGGGCGTTACGACCGTCGATGATGACGCGGGCCGAGACGACCGCGGTCAGCGCGGCCGGGTCGAGCTCGCGGAACTCCATCCATTCGGTGAGGTGCAGGACGATGTCCGCGTCGGTCGCGGCATCCACGGCGCTGTCGGCGTACGTGAGATCAGGGTAGGCGCGCCGGGCGTTTTCGATGGCGGCCGGGTCGTGCACCGCGACGGTTGCGCCAGCCTGGTGCAGGGCGCTGGCCACGGCGAGGGCCGGGGAGTCACGGATGTCGTCGGAGTTGGGCTTGAAGGCCGCGCCGAGGACCGCGACCTTCTTGCCGGTGACGTCACCACCCAGGAGCCTGGTGGCGAGCGTGACGGTGTGACTGCGCCGCCGCAGGTTGATGGCATCCACTTCGGCCAGGAACTTCACCGACTCGCCCGCGCCGAGTTCGGTCGCGCGCGCCTGGAAGGCACGGATGTCCTTGGGCAGGCAGCCGCCGCCGAAGCCGAGGCCGGCGTGCAGGAAGCGGCCGCCGATCCGGGTGTCGTAGGAGATGGCTTTGGCCAGGTGGGTGACGTCGGCCCCGGTGACCTCGCAGACTTCGGCCATGGCGTTGATGAAAGAGATCTTGGTGGCGAGGAAGGCGTTGGCCGCGACCTTGACGAGCTCGGCGGTCGGGTAGTCGACGACGACAAGGGGAGTCCCGGCCTCGAGTACCGATCCGTAGACCCGGCGCAGCGTCGCCTCGGCCGTGCCATCGGCTGTCACGCCGAAGACGAGCCGGTCCGGGCGCAGGGTGTCGTCAACCGCGAAGCCTTCCCGCAGGAACTCGGGGTTCCAGGCGAGCTCGACCCCGGGCGCCTCGGCGGCCAGCCAGTCGGCGAGACGGGCAGCGGTTCCGGCCGGGACCGTGGACTTGCCCACGACCAGCGAACCGGGGCGAAGCCCGCCCGCGATCAGCCCGCTGACAGCGGAGTCGACGTAGCGCATGTCCGCCGAGTTCGAGCCGGGGTGCTGCGGTGTCCCGACACAGATGAAGTGGACGTCAGCCCCGGTGGCAGCTTCGGCGAGGGAGGTCGTGAATGACAGCCGGCCGGACTCCAGGTTCTTCCGGAGCAGCTCCTCCAGCCCTGGCTCGAAGAAGGGCACTTCACCAGCGGCGAGACGCGCGATCTTGTTTGGGTCAACATCAACGCCGATGACCTCGAACCCGAGCTCCGCCATGCAGACCGCGTGGGTCGCGCCCAGGTAGCCGGTCCCGATTACGGAAATTCTCAACGGACTAACAACTGTTGTCTCTTCCATGATATAACGTAAACCCCCAGCTGGCAGTAATGTTACTTTGGGTGTCGCGGATTTGACATGATCCGTTAACGTTAGGCAAGTCCGGGTCATGTGCCGCGGAGAAGAAAGATTATGCTTGCATCTGGTGGAGCTAAAGTAAAACTACTCAACGTGATCGGCGTTTTTTGTAGCAGGGCAAGTGCGTTCGGTAGCAACGAGACCCCCGGTGTGTCTGCGATTTGCATCACACTGCTAGCGTCCTTCCAGCACTGCTATGGGGGGTGGGGGTTGTTTGGCCCGCACACCTGACGACCATTCTTTTGGCCGACATGATGAGGGCGGGCCGGCGGACATCTACTTTCTCGGGTAGGTCTTTCGGCAAGCCTCCGGAGGGAAACCGTTAGGCAATGGACGCGCTCAGTTCCGTGATCGACCGCATCGGATCGTACTGGGGGCTTGTTCCTCTCGGGATCGCTGGAGTGATCTCGTGGTCGGTGTGGTTGTTCCGACGGGTATTGTCTTCTCGCTACAAGCCGACCGAGAACGACTTCCGCGCCTCGACGTCCGTCGTCGTCCCCTCCTTCCGGGAGGACCCTGACGTCATTGAGCGTTGTCTCAAGACGTGGCTCGACCAGGATCCCGATGAGATCATCATCGTTCCAGACGTCGAGGACACCGAGCTCATCAGGCGACTGACCAGACACGCCCGCGACAATCCGGTCATGCGGGTGATTCCGTTCGTGCACGAGGGGAAACGATCAGCGCTGGGTGTCGGTATCTCCGCGGCAACCAAGGAGATCGTGGTCCTCTGCGACTCCGATACCGCCTGGGAGCCGGGCCTGCTCGCCGCCGTCCAGATGCCCTTCGTCGATCCCAAGGTCGGCGGGGTCGGTACCCGCCAGAGCGTCTACAATGCGCGTACCAGTGTCTGGCGCAGGGTAGCGAACTGGCTGGTCGACATCCGTTACCTCGACTACGTGCCGGCGCAGGGCAGAGCCGGGGCCGTGGCCTGTCTGTCCGGCCGGACGGCGGCTTACCGCCGCGAGGCCATTCTCCCCGTGCTCCACAATCTGGAGAACGAGTTCTTCCTGGGCCGGCGCTGTATCGCTGGGGACGACGGCCGCCTCACCTGGCTCACCCTGGCATCCGGTTACAAGACCATGCACCAGGATTCGGCCCGCGCGATTTCGATGTTCCCGGACGGGCTGAAGCCGTTCATCAAACAGCGGGTGCGGTGGAGCCGTAACTCCTACCGCTGCTATCTCACGGCCATCTACAAGGGCTGGCTGTTCCGGCAGCCGCTGATCTGCCAGATCAGCGTTCTGCAGATCCTGCTGACCCCGGTCACCATGGGGGTGGCCATGACCTACCTCGGGTTCTGGATAGCGCGCCCGCAGGCGAACGCTCCGCTGATTGCCATCGCGTGGCTCCTGGGTGGACGTGCCGTCCGTGGGTTCTCGCACCTGCGGGAGCATCCGCGGGACATCTTCATCCTCCCGGTAGTTGTTTTGATGATCGTAATTGTCGCCCTTCCGATCAAGACATGGGCGTTCATCTCCATGAACAAGCAGGGCTGGCTGACCCGCCGCGCCGACCTGATCGGCGGCGAGGGGCAGTCGGACGCGTCTGTTCGGATGAGTCAAAAATGATCGGAGTTTCATGATCACCCCGATGTCCGGACTCTCCGCTGCTCGGCGTTTGCTGCCCGATGCCCGTCGCCGTCCGCGGCACGGCGCGCACGCGCGAGCCGGTGGCGCGCTCGTCGGGATGTTTATGGCGGTAGTCTCAGGTCTCGCGTTCACTCCTGGCATTGTGGGCACCGCGGCAGCCGCGCCGCTGCCACCGCTGCCACCGGTCACCTCCGCGGATGCCAAGCAACAGTCCAACCTGGTCGATACCGAGGACCTCCGGCTGCGGTCGATGTTCGCGAAGTTCGGCGTGCTGAAGGCGCCGTCCATCGTGCAGACCCAGGGCAGCCTGCCCACCCTGCTGCTGCCGGGCCGCCCGGCTCCCTACACGGTCGAGGACGTCGTTGCGGCCGGTGGCATGCGCAAGGACGTCGACGGCGCGCTCCTTGAGCTGACCAGCATCGTCGTCGGGCCGAACGCGCGCTTCATCATCGACCAGCGCTTTGGGACGCTGCGGCTCGCCAGCAGCGCGGCTGGGTTCGTGGCGCTGACCAGTTGGCGTGGTGCCATTGAGATCAATGGTAATCCCCAGCAGCCGATGAATGTCATCTCCTGGGATGTCAAGGAGCTCAAGCCCGATCTCAATCCGGTTGACGGGCGTGGCTACATCCGCACGATGGGTGGCGAGCTTGTCGTGCGTAATGCGCGCGTGGCCAACCTCGGCTTCTGGAACGGCCGTACCGGTGGGCTCGCCTGGACGGGCAGCAAGGGGCAGCCCAGCACCGGCGGAGCGGCCAACTCCACGTTCATCAACAACGTCTGGGGTGCCTACATCTCCGGTAGTGAGGGCATTCAGATGATCAATGTCCGGCTGGAGGGCAACGACCGGGCCGGTCTTGCCGTTCACCGGGACGCGGTCAGCACCCTCATCTCCGGCAGTACCGCCATCGCGAACCACGGTGACGGCATCACCATCGACCGTGCGTCAGGCTCCCGGGTGATGCGCAGCACGATCTCTGGCAACAGCGGTGACGGCATCACCTTGGACGGCCGCGGCATCGGCCTTGTCGCCACCGCCACCGGGGTACAGATCAATCAGGTCAAGGGCACCGTCATCGAGGCCAACAAACTGACCGACAACGGCCGCTACGGCATTCGCGTCCTCGGCGGTGAGGATGCCTCCGTCCGTGGTAACACGGTCGCGGGCAGTACCGTGGGAATCGTCATCAAAAGTGGCGCGAACGGCACTCAGATCGTCGACAACACGGTCAGCGGTGTCACCGAGTCCGCGATACAGGTGGGGCCGGACGCCAAGCGGACGGCGATCACAACCAACAAGTTGTCCGACGGCCGGATGGGGATCATCACCCAGGACGCGCCGACGAATATCATCAGCCGGAACACGATATCGGGGGCGACTGAGTTCGCTGTCTCGATCCGGGGCCAGGCCGACGGGACGACGATAGGTAACAACACGCTGTCCGGCCGAGGCTGGCGTGCGGTGGACATCAACAAAGCTACTGGGATCACCGGCGCTGCCCTTACCGGTAACGATGTCTCGAACTGGATTCCACGGGTCGAGCGGCCCTGGTATTCAATCTTCGAGCGGCACCCCGCGTTGTTTGTCTGGTCCTTCATGGCGCTGCTGCCGATTCTGGGCTGGCGCATCCGGCGCCGCTGGCGCAAGCGGGCGGCGGAGCATCCCTATCCCGAGTCGGATCTGCTCGTGCAGCGGATGAACAAGGTGAGTGATCCGAAGAGATCCGCATTGGCAGCCGTTGGCGTCAAGGATGCGGCGGTGCCCGTTGGGGCAGCAGCTGCCATGCCGTCCGCTTCGCCGCCGGTTTCGGCGGATCCCGAACGGATGCCGATGGTTCCGGGGCAGGCCAGGCCCCGTGTGCCGAGCCACCGCGGAGCGGCCGCGGAGCAGCGGCCGGGGGGCAGCCAGCCCCGGCCCGCCGACGCGCCCTGGTTCGATCCTGGTACCTCCGCTGCCGATCCCGGCGCCGCACTGGTGCCTGCGGCCCTGCGGACACCGCTGGACGGCCCGACGGAGACGTTCCAGCGCCGGATACCGGAGCGGGCGCATGCCCCGTTCAGCCAGGATGACAACCCGACCATGGACGTGCGGTTTCAGCGTGACCGGATCCGGGGGTACCAGGACGACCCGTTGAACGGGCACGGGAATGGGAACGGGAGTTTTTATGGGAACGCTCATGGTTACGACGACGACTTCCAGCCGGCGATCCGGCCGGAGCTCGCTCCGTCAGCTGACCGATTCCCGCAGTGGAACGCTCACCCAGCTGAACCGCAGGGCTATCCGAATGCCGTTGATGAGGACACCACGACCATAGTCAGTGACGAAGGCGTGTCAGTGGTCAAACTCGACGCCGTCGGGCCGGCTCGGGCGATGATTTCCTACAACAATGGCCGGAGCCGCGACCGTCATGGGCGAAAGGACCCGGAGTGACGCCTGTCGCCATACGCCAGGGGCGGTTGCGGCTGTTTGCCACGGCCACCGCGGCCGTAGCGATCGCCACGGCGACCGCCTCCTGTCATGGTGACGATGCGAAATCGGTCGTGCCGGAGGCGCCCACCGCGCTGGCGGACGGGGTCGCGCTCTCCGGCCAGGCGCAGCAGGCTGTCTGCCCGCCGGGCGCTCCCACCGTCCACGACGCCGCCGACCTCGAGAGCGCACTGGCCTCGGCGGGCCCAGGCGCTGTCATCCGGATGGCCGACGGGACGTATACCGGCAGGTTCGTCGTCACAAAGGCCGGTACCGAGGGCGCGCCGATCTGGCTGTGCGGTTCGACCAACGCGGTGCTGGACGGCGGGGATGACGCCGACTACGTTCTGCATCTCGATCATGCGTCTTTCATCCGGCTGGTCGGTTTCAGCGTCCGCAATGGCAAGAAGGGCGTGATGGCGGATGCCACCCAGCACAGCGTCATCGCCGGGCTGAGCGTCAGCGCTATCGGGGACGAGGCCATCCACCTGCGTGACGCCAGTTCGGACAACCTGGTGACCGGAAACACCGTGCGCGACACCGGGCACCGGTCCGCGAAGTTCGGTGAGGGTATCTACATCGGCAGCGCCAACAACAACTGGTGCAAGATTTCGAACTGTAACCCGGACGCCAGCGACCGTAACTTCATCATCGGCAACAACATCGCTGGAACGACCGCCGAGAACATCGACGTCAAGGAGGGAAGTACTGGCGGTCTTATCTCGGGGAACGTGCTGTCCAGCGACAGGATGACCGATGACGGCGGTGACTCGTGGATTGACCTCAAGGGTAACGGGTGGATCGTCGAGAAGAACACGGGCAAGGGCGGCGGGGCGCTCAAGGACGGCATCCAGGAACACGTGGTGAAGGAGGGATGGGGCCGCCGCAACATCATCCGGAACAACACGCTCGTGGTGAACGCGACCGGCTTCGGAATCTACCTCCATGACAAGGACGTCGGGAACGTGGTCGGCTGTGACAACCAGGTTGTGGGCGCGGTCGCGGGTTTTTCCAACGCCACCTGCTCCTGACCGTGGCCCCGGCTGACCGTGCCCTTCCCTGCTGCGCCCAGCCTGACCATCTCCGGTCCGCGGGCTGACCCCCGGATTCACCGCCAGGACCGGACGCTCAGGGGCAGGACAGCTGGCCGTCAACTCAGCTGGTTCCGCCTCCCAGCACCTGCCGGGTGACTTTTCGCTCGGCCACGAACGACAGGAACGGCACGGTTCCCGCAATCATGATCGCAAGAGTGTGGACGGGGCGAAACCGGCAGCGCGATGCCAGGTCCACGGTCAGGGCAAGATAAATCATGAACAGGAACCCGTGTAGCGGACCCACGGTTTCGGCCACGACCGGCGTGCCCGCCAGGTACTTCAGCGGCACGCCGATCAGCACGAGGGTGATCAGCCCCACGCCCACCACGTATGCCAGTACCCGGAAACGCAGCAGTGCGCCACGGATCGCCTGCTCGCTGTAACGGCCTGTCCGGCCGCTGGCTGTCGACAACGTGGGCGAAGCCCGGAGGGCATCGAGCGCGGTGTCATCGGCCGGGCTGCTCACCGCGTCCTCGGCCCTGATGACGTGTCCCGTTCGTGCAGCGCGGCAAGATAACGGTTGTACGAGGCCAACTCCGCTTCACCCTCCTCGTCGTCGATGGTGCTCTCGGTCATGTCGTCGATGGTGAGCCGGTAGGCATCGGCGCGAGCCGCGCCATCCGCTCCCAGCGGGGGCGCGCTTCTCGGTTCGGTTTCCGGTGCCGGCGTCGGGTGAAGTTCCTCACGCAGCATCTGCCACCAGCCGAAGACCACGGCAGCAGCGAAGATCGGCCACTCTACTCCGTAGAAGAGGTTCTGCAGCGTACCGCGTGCGGACTGCCCCTTCTCCCACTGCCACCAGCCGAGTCGGGCGAAAAGGCCGATCAGGAAGAGCGCGAGCGCATGGCGGAACAGCCACGAGGGTGAGAAGAGGACTCGGCGCACGTCTGTGACGCTACCTCCGGTCCATGCCCGGTGGGGCGGCCTGCTCGCCCCGGCTGGGGGGGGTTAGCGAGGAACGAGCAGGCCGAAACGCACGGAACGGCGTTCTGGTCGATCATGAAGATCTCCAGGGACGAACCATCCGTACGTTCACATGTCCAGTCGCTCCAGCTCGCTGGATGGTTGCCGCGTCCGGGACATCTCTTTGCGGTTGTGGGACGGGCCGGTTCGGCCACTGTTGCCCGGCGCTCCTAATCCTCGAGGAGTACGGCCGCGGCAAGTGCGATCTGTCCCGAGGACGCCGCTCCTGACGGCCACCGGGACGAGGTCCCGCCGTCGCGTTGGAACCCCTGGAACTGGCCATCACCGTCCCTGTCCCCGGCCGCGGCCGACACCGTGACCGTCAGGCTGCGCGGCCCGGTGACGGCGCCGAAGCTGATCCGGACAACCGTGTCGGCCCAGCGGCCCGCCGGAGGTGCCGCCAGCGACGCCGGGGGGCCGGGCTGTCCGTCGAGGGTGGCTTGGACCTCGCCGCGGACTCCGAGGGTGCCGAGATACAGGTCCAGGTGGCCGTCCGCGGCCGCCGCCAGCGAGACGGTCAGTTTGAGCTCACCGGAAGCCGGTACGGCCAGGCGGCCGGTGTAATCCCTGCCGGTCGCCTGCGGCCTGCCGCCGCTCCAGTCGAAACGGCCCCTCGTTCCGGTCACCGCCGTCGGGCTGGCCCCGACAATGCCGAGCTGGCCGATGAGGGGGTTGCGAAGGTCCGCGCGCGCTTGTTCCCGGACGGGGAAAGTGTTCCCGAGCCCGTAGAGCACCCAATCTCTACAGTTTCGCAATGGAAGGGTGATTTTTTGTGTTGGAATTGCGAATGAGGAGATTTCGATCTGTTGATCGTCGGTGATCGATGTCGTTGCCGTGGCCCGGGGGGCGGCGGGCGTTGTGGTATTTGTCGCGAATGGCGCCGCGGTCGGCTCAGCCTGGTCCGGCCCGTCCAGGGGGGAGTTCGTGGGTGACGCTGGCAGCGCCGGGGAGTGGGGCGATGCTGAGGTCGAAGGCACTGGTGCCGCTATCGCGGTGATGGGTCGGCGGTCGTCGAACGGTGGGATGGCCCGTGCGCCGATCAAGGTGATCGCGGCGATGCTCAGCATGCCGGTGGCCATGCCGATGACGATCATAGTTGGGCGGCGCGGAAATGGCCACGCGGAGCGGCTCAGCCTCGATCGCCGGCCGCTGCGTGGCGCTGAGCGCGCGCGTTGCCGGCTGGTGTGGGGAGCACGGGCGCGATCGCCTGGCGATGGCGTGCCGCCAACCGCCCTGGCCATGCGTCCGCGGATTTCGGCGGTGTTCGGCTCGTGCGTCAACGCCGCTCTGGTCAGCGCGGCCGGCAGCCATGACTCGGCCTCGATGTGGGCGTGGCTAGCGCGGTTGGCGCGGCTGCCACCGTGCCCGCGACGGGCGCCTGTCACGTGGCTTCTCCTCCCCGCAATCGCGCCGGTGGGTCAACGTCCCGCCGCGGGCGCGACAGCCCCTTGCGCGCGCCTGTTTTCGTCCCTCCTCTGGCCGGGGGGGTGGCCACCGGTGGGGACGGCGCCGCCCACGCGGTCTCATGGGCGCTTGCCGCCAGCAGCCGTTCCAGCTCGCCCGCGCCCTTGGACGTCTGGCTCTTGACCGTGCCGACGGATATTCCCAGGGTGCGCGCGGTCTCATGCTCTGACAGGTCGAATGCGTAACGGAGCACCACGCATTCCCGTTTGCGAGCGGGAAGCGACATCAAGGCGGCCCGGACGTCGACGACGGCCGGTACGTCGGTGTCGACGCTGTTGGTCTCGGCCATGTTGCCGAGCATCCCCAGACCGCGCCGTTCGCGCATGATCCGCCGCAGTCGGCTGGTTGCCATGTTCGCGACGGTACGGCGCATGTATGCCAGGGGATTGTCCACCTGCCGCACCCTGGCCCAGTGCCGCCAGGCCGCGGTGAAGGCGTCGGCGGTGATGTCGTCAGCCGCGTCGTGATCGTTGGTCAGCAGGTAGGCGAGCCGCGCGAGCTGGCGATGATGCTGTTCGAAGAAGACGTGGAACTCCGCTTCCGGGCTGGCGGACCTGTCACCATCGGTGTAGTTGTCCCGTTCCAACCGGAGTGCTCCTGTAGCTCGTCCGATGGCCGACGCGTTCCCGGCGGTTCGATGATGATCGAGGGGTAGCCCCGCGGGCAACGCAGTCGAAGTATGTCTGACCGCCAGGGCGCGGTCTCGATCGGGTTGGCGTAACTTGGCAATCCGACAACATGGTATGATCAAAATTTTTCTTATATAGAGCTACGTGCCGTAGCTAGATGTTTACTTTATGTAGCTACATGTAACGTACGCTCGTTCGCCGCCGCGGTGAGCGGGGTCCTGATGAGTGGGCCGCGGCCGTTTTTGGATCTCGATGGTGATGTTTCCTCGCACCGCCGGCTAGGGTACTCCCGCGCATATGGTTGCGCCGCGCGTCAACGTTCAACCCAAGCAGGCTGTTCGTCCCCACCAGCCTGGCACGCCACCCCCGCTTGATCCGGACGTTCCCGTTCCGGACGATCCGGGCCCCCTGCTGCCGGACGCCCCAGACCTCCCGCCCGCGCCGCACGAACCGTCGCCGTACACCACGCCCGCTCCGGCGGAGCCCGAGCCCGAGCCGGCATGCTTGCCCGCGCGGGATGCCCTCGGTATCCCGCGCGGGCCCTGGCCTCTGGACTGGTTGTGGCCTGGGTTTCCCGCGGCGTAAGAGCGACCGGCAACAGGGGGCGCTCTTATCGCGGGGCTGGGATGCGCACCTCGCGTCATTCAGCGCCATGAGCCCCAGCCCCAGCCCCAGGCTGCGGCGCGCGGAGGATGCCGGCGGCTCGTGCCCAACCGCCGGGTGTTGGGATGATTCGTCGTCTGTTACTCTGGGTACAGTATTTATGTTCATAGAGTAATGCCATGGGGTGCTGGAGGTTCACGGATGTCGATGGTGAAGATTGATCCTGTCGGTACCGGCGAGAACGGATACGCCTGGCGCCTGTTGGCCGCGGCCAGCGACGCGGCAGGTATTCCGGTCGCCGATTTCGTGATCGCTCATGCCACCAGGGCGGCGACCGACGTCCTAGCGGACCGTCGGCTCTTCTGCCTCTCGACCGAACAGGAAGATAGCCTCGGCGCGCTGGTTGCGAAGCCCCCGCGACTGCCGGCGGGGCTTGCGAGCCTTCTTCAAACAGCCGGGCACGGCAGCGGCGCGCACGGGTTCGATGATATTGAAACGCTTGCGTCTCATCATCGCTGTTCGGCGTTCGACTGCGGATCGTTGCCGACAACGACCTGGTTGCGGGAACAGGCACTCGCCGCGGCGCGGAGCGGGCGTAACCGGGTGCGGGTCATCCGGCGGGGCTCCGGAGACGATGTCGCTGGTTATTACGCGCTGTCCAGCGGCAGCCTGGTGGGGGATGGCGGACAGACACCGGTATTGATCATTTCTAGGGTTGGTGTCGACCTCGCGGATCGCCACCGCGGCGTCGGCCGGGTACTTGTGGCTGATGCTCTGCGGCAGGCCGCGTATGCGGCGGGACCAGCCCACACACCCATCCTCATCATTCATGTCGAGGACGCCTCGGCTCGGGAGTGGTGCCGAAAACTGAAGATTTTCTCCGGCTCGCCGTCGGACCCCTACCATCTGTTGCTGCGTGTCTGTGATCTGCGGCTGGCGATCCCGTCCTGAGCGTGGCGCCGGAGCGCCGCCGCACACGGATACCGTGTATCTGTGCATGCCGTGACAGTGATGTCGCCAGGTGGCCCTGAGGTCATGTCCTGGGCCGAGGTGGCCGATCTGCCCCTCCCTGGTCCGGGTGAGGTGGCCATCGAGGTGGCCGCCTCCGCAGTCAACCGGGCTGACCTGCTGCAACGACAGGGTCTCTATCCGCCTCCGCCAGGCGCTTCCCAGGTGCTCGGGCTGGAGTGCTCCGGCCGGGTCGCGGCGGTTGGTGACGGCGTGACTGCCTGGCGGGTTGACGACGAAGTCTGCGCGTTGCTTTCCGGCGGTGGGTACGCCACCAGGGTCAACGTGCCCGCCGCCCAGGTGCTGCCGGTGCCGGCTGGTGTGTCGCTGGTGGCGGCGGCCGGGCTGCCCGAGGTCGCCGCCACCGTCTGCTCGACGGTGTTCGGGCTGGCCGGCCTGAGCGACGGTGAGGTGTTCCTCGTGCACGGCGGAGCGTCGGGGATCGGCACGTTCGCGATCCAGGCGGCGCGGGCGCTCCGGCCGTCGACGACCATCGTGACCACCGCGGGCAGCCCGGTGAAGCTCGCCCGGGTCCGCGAGCTCGGAGCCGACTGTGCTGTTTCCTACCGGGACGAGGACTTCGTCGCCCGCCTGAAGGAGTTCACCGACGGCCGCGGAGCGGACGTCATCCTCGACAACATGGGTGCTTCCTACCTGGCTCGCAACGTGGCCGCGCTGGCCGTCGAGGGGCGGCTCGTCGTGATCGGGCTTCAGGGCGGCGGCAGGGGCGAACTGAACCTCGGGATGTTGCTGGCGAAACGGGGCGTCGTGCACGCGGTGTCATTGCGTGGCCGGCCGGAGGCGCAGAAGGCGGCGATCGTGGCGGCTGTCCGCGAACGTCTCTGGCCGGCGGTCGAGGCAGGGGCGATCATGCCGATCGTTGATCGGGTGTTCCCGATTGAGCGGGTCGCTGACGCGCACCGGCACGTCGAGGCTCTCGGGCACGTGGGCAAGGTCCTACTGGCGCTGCCGGGTTCCGAATACTCCGAATACTGCTGAAAGTGGCCAGGTCGGGACTCATCTCCATCCTGCTCGCATGTTTGCCGGAGCGACCAGGCAGGATGGACCCATGGCAGATCAACCGGACCCACAGATTGTGATCATTGGACCGGACGGTGCTGTGAACGCCGCTACGGCGGGTGCCAGCTCACGGATGGCGCCGGCTGACGTCGGTGGCGACACGGCCTCGTCCCCGGTCCCCGGCGGCGGCGCTGACGGCGGCAGCGGCGGTGACGGTCACGGCGACCAGTCGAACATGCTCATGGAGATGGTGTCCCAGCCGGACAAGGTTATGCGGATAGGCTCGATGATCAAACAGCTGCTGGAGGAGGTGCGGGCGGCACCGCTGGATGAAGCAAGCCGGCTCCGCCTCCGGGAGATCCACCGTAATTCGATCAATGAGCTCTCCAGTGGCCTCGCGCCTGATCTTCAGAACGAGCTGGGCCGGCTTACTCTCCCCTTTGACGAGACACAGACGCCGAGCGACGCCGAACTCCGGATCGCTCAGGCCCAGCTCGTCGGCTGGCTCGAAGGACTCTTCCACGGCATCCAGACGGCGCTGTTCGCCCAGCAGATGGCCGCGCGGGCCCAGCTGGAGGAGATGCGGCGGCGGGCGCTGCCGAGCGGTTCCCAGTCCGGAGAGCAGTTCGGTCGCGGCGCCTATCTGTAGACGCCGGCTGTATGCAGCCGGCTGGACATATCCATAGGTGATATATCCATAGGTGCGGTCCGCGCGGCCGGACTGGGCCCGTGTCATGGGTTTGCCACCCGGTCAGCTGGCGGGGCTGACCGAGCTCATGTTGAAGTCGGGGATGCGCACAGCTGGCATCCGCGCAAGCGTGAACCAGTCCGCCCATTCGCGTGGAAGCGTCCGGACCGTGGTCCCCACCTCGGTAAGCCGGCCCAGCAGGTCCACCGGGCTCTCGTTGAAGCGGAAGTTGTTCACCGTGCCGGTGACCTCGCCGTCCTCGATCAGGTAGACGCCGTCACGGGTGAGCCCGGTCAGCAGCAGGAGCCGCGGGTCGACCTCGCGGATATACCACAGGCAGGTCAGCAACAGCCCACGAGAGGTTTTCGAGATCATCTCGTCCAGCGAGGCGGTCCCGCCGCCATCGAGGGTCAGGTTGTCGATGAACGGGGTCACAGCCTGGGCGCTGGCGCGGGCCGACGCTCGGGTCTGGAGCAGCGCGGTCAACGTGCCGTCCGTGATCCAGTCGGTGCGCCGCAGCGGCAGCCCGTTGTCGAACACACTGGATGTCGCGGATGAGGATGTCGCGATGACGAACGGTGTCGCTGACAGCTCCGGGTCGAACGGGTCGCTGAACAGGTGCAGGCCGGGCGGGCCGAGTGGCTGACCGATCCTGGTCCCGCCGCCGGCCTGGCTGAAGACCGTGCGTCCCTCGGCCGCGTCGCGGCCAGCCGCCGACCAGTAGGCATAGCTGAGCAGGTCCGCGACGGCGGACGGTGGCAGCAACGTCTCATAGCGGCCGGCCGGCAGATCCACCGAGCGTGCGGCCCAGGCCAGGCGCTGGCGCAGGAGGGCGTCGGTGTCCGGCACGGACACGTCGGTGAAATCGTGTGTTGACTGGCCATGCCACACCGAGCCGCCGGGCGTTGCGCTCTTGGCGTTCCATTCCACGGAGCCGGACGGCTGGCTGTGGCGTAGCCGAAGCCCCGCGGAGGTGCCGAGCCAGGTGGTGGTCAGCTCGTGCTGAGCGAAGCCGAACAGGCGGCGCCCGTCGGCCCGCGCCGCGTCGAAGGCGTCGCCGAGGTCGCGGGCGAACTCGGCGAACACACCGGTGCTGGTGCGCTGCGCGGGGTCGGCGAAGGTCGCCGCGGCCTCCGCCACCGCGCGCGCGGCCGCCGCTGTCCCGCCGTACGAGCCCGCCTGGGTGGTGCCGGCGTCGGAACCAAGCAGCTCGGCGTAGTCGTCGGCGTTTTCAGCCTCGCGGGCGTCAGCCTCGGACAAACGCAGCAGCTTCGTCAGGGCGTCGCCGTCGGTGACATCGCTCGCGGAGCGGACCCCGAACGCGCGGCCCACCACGCTGATCACGGTGACGGAGCGATCCCGGGCCGCGCCGTTGGTGGTCAGCGTGTTGTTGGCCCAGCGGAGGTTCACCGTGCTCGACTCGTCGGCGATCACTACGCAGCCGTCGGCCCGTGACGACGCCAGCGCCTGTTCAACAACCTCGTGGGACCGCAGCGGGCTCACCGGCCTGCCTCTCGCTGGGTGTTAAGGACGTTGACGCCCCGCAACAGCACGGACGGACAGCCGTGGCTCACCGCGGCGACCTGGCCGGGCTGGCCCTTGCCGCAGTTGAACGCGCCGCCCAGGACATAGGTCGCCTCGCCGCCCACGGCTTCCAGCGACCCCCAGAAGTCGGTGGTGGTCGCCTGGTAGGCGACGTCGCGCAGCTGCCCGACGAGCTGGCCACCACGGATCTCGTAGAACCGCTGGCCGGTGAACTGGAAGTTGTACCGCTGCATGTCGATCGACCAGCTCTTGTCGCCAACCACGTAGATCCCGCGCTCCACCCGGGAGATCAGTTCCTCCGTGGACGGACCGTCCGGTGCCGGTTGCAGTGACACGTTCGCCATCCGCTGGATCGGCACGTGCCCGGGGGAGTCCGCGAACGCGCAGCCGTTAGAACGACCAGTGCCCAGGGCTGCGGCGTTCTGCGCGGCCATCCTGCGGTCAAGCTGGTAGCCGACCAGGGTTCCGGCGCGGACGATATCCCACTGGCCCGCCTGCACGCCTTCGTCGTCGTAGCCGATCGTCGCCAGGCCGTGCGGGGCGGTGCGATCGCCGGTGACGTGCATGGCGGGGGAGCCGTAGCGCAATGACATGATCTTGTCGAGGGTGGCGAACGAGGTGCCCGCGTACGCGGCTTCGTAGCCGAGCGCACGGTCGAGCTCGGTGGCGTGGCCGACCGACTCGTGGATGGTCAGCCACAGGTTGGACGGGTCGATCACCAGGTCGTAGTGGCCTGCCTCCACCGAAGGCGCCCGGCTCTTCTCCGCCAGCAGGGACGGGATCAGCGCGATTTCGGCGTCCCAGTCCCAGCAGCCCGCGGCGGTGCCCGCCACCAGCCATTCCCAGCCGCGGCCGACGGGTGGCGCGATCGTGCGCATGGTCTCGAACCCGCCGGCGGCGCGATCGACACAGGTCGCCTCGAGCTGGCAGATCACTCTGACCCGTTGTTGGGTGGTGGTCGTCCCGGCCAGGTCCGCGTAGAACTTGTTCTCCATCACCTGCCCGAGCCTGCCGTCGACATGGTCGACCTCCGGGGCGGCCAGCAGCGTGCGGCACAGCCCGCCGACCCGTTCGATCTTCTCGGCGGTCTCGATCGTGAACGGGTCGACCGTGTAGGCCGACACCCATACCGCGTCGGTGTAGACGGGTTCGTCGGCCAGCTCCACCGGTTCGCTGTTGAGCGGCCGGGCCACCCGCGCGAGTTCAACGGCCTCCTTGGTCACCCGGACCGCTTCGTCGGTGGTGAGGTCGACGCTGGCGGCGAATCCCCACGTCCCGCCGTGGACGACCCGGACGGCGAAGCCGGCCGACTGGCTGTCGCCACGGCTTTCCAGACCGCCGTCGCGGAACGACAACGACGCGTCGCGGGTCCGTTCGATGCGGATGTCGGCGTGGGTCACGCCAAGGTCGCGGGCGGTCTGCAGCGCGGCGTCCGCGAGCGCCGCGCGGGGCAGCGCCAGGAAATCGGGATCAATGTCATGGGACGGTGGATGGGAGGCGCCCGGGCCGGTGCCCGTGGCACCGCCCATCCCAGCGCCCCCCGCCGAGGTGGTGGCAGATGTGGCCATGACCTCATCCTGGCCTCCATCAAAATGATCTTCTTCAATGGGCAAGCTCAGGGGAAGATGCGTTCGATGACGTGGGCGACACCGTCGGCGTCGTTGGAGGCGGTGATCTCATCGGCCGCCGCGAGGACGTCTGGATGGGCGTTGGCGACCGCGACAGCGTGCCCGGCCCAGGCGAACATCGGTAGATCGTTCGGCATGTCACCGAAAGCGATCGTGTTCCGCGCGGGCATGTTGTACTGTTCCGCGATCTCCGCCAGGGCGACACCCTTGGAGACACCCGCGCCGGCAATTTCGACGAGATCGTGACTTGATGTGGTGACCTCGGCCGCCGAGCCCGCGATCCGTACGATCGTGGCCCGGGCGCTGGCCAACATGATCTCACACAGCTCCCGGCGGACCAGCAGCTTCGTCGCGGGCATTGTCAGGAGAAGTTCGGTTATATCCCCGACACGCTCGTGCGGATCGGGCCATATCGTGGTGAAGGCTGGTTCCCGTCCGAACTGGCTGCCGCTTTCCACCGCGAAAGACGCGTCCGGTATGGCGGCCCGGATTTCAGTGGCCAGGCGCAGCGCGGTGGTGACGTCCAGCGTGCGATGCCTGACCACGCGATGGCTGTCCAGATCATAGGCGATTGCGCCGTTAGCGCAGATTGCCAGGCCCGACGCGCCGGTCTGGGCCACGATCTCGGCCATCACCCGTGTCGGGCGGCCGGTGACGAACACGACGAGCGCGCCGGCGTCGCTGGCCCGATGCAGCGCGGCTCGGGTACGAGCGGAGACCGAGCCGTCTGTTCGGATCAGGGTCCCGTCGAGGTCGGTGGCGACGAGCGCGGGATGGAACACAGTCGTTCAGTAAACCGCATGCGGATCGGGGCCGGCGGCGGATTGTGGTGGTCGGGCGGTGGATTCGTGCACCCGCTCCCGGGCTGGCCCCCGCCCGCTCGGGGCGGTGGTGCGTTACCATCTGGGTGGTCTCCCGATATGTTCACGTCCGGCTGGACGAGGCTTCCTGGCTGCGGGAAGCTCCGTCGTGGTGCTTGTCGAGCGCGGGCCTGCCGGATTCCGGACAGCCCGGACAGCGGACAGATCCTTTCAGCGGCCAGAATGATCATTTTTGTGACCGGTGGGAAGGCAGGGTCTCCGCGACGATGAAAACGTACGATGAACTGTATCTGGAGCTGGCTGGAAAATGGCGTGAACGAACGCCTGGATCGGGTAGCGTCGCAGCCCTTGAGAAAGGGATTCACCATATCGGGAAGAAACTGCTCGAAGAGGCTGCTGAAACCTGGATGTCGGCCGAGTACGAGGGGTCCGAACGGGTCGCGGAGGAGTTGTCACAACTGCTGTACTGGAGCCAGTTGGTGATGATTTCCGCGGGTCTCACCCCGGCCGACGTATACTCAAGGCTGTAACAGTGGGCCTGCTGTGCGCAGCCGGTGCCAAACCGTGACACGGGGGCTATGATGCTTCGACTAGCAGTGCCCAACAAAGGGGCACTGGCCACGGCATCCAGTCAGCTGCTCGTCGATGCCGGCTACCGGGCGCAGCGAGAATCGGCGGAACTTGTCATCGCTGACGGCGAGAACGATGTGGAGTTTTTCTTTCTCCGGCCCCGTGACATCGCCGTCTACGTCGGGGCGGGGCACCTTGACATCGGCATCACCGGCCGCGATCTCCTCATCGACAGCGGCGTCGCCGCTGACGAGCTGCTGCCGCTCGGGTTCGGATTCTCGACCTTTCACTATGCCGCGCCACTGGGCACCTTGGATGATCTCGCAGGCCTGGCCGGGACGCGCATCGCCACGTCATTCCCCGGGCTGGTCGCGGCCGACCTGGCCGACCGTGGCATCGACGCCCGCATTGTCAAACTGGACGGCGCGGTGGAGACGGCTGTCCGGCTCGGAGTGGCCGATGTCGTCGCGGACGTGGTGGAGACCGGGCGTACGCTGCGTGCTCACGGGCTGGCTCTGGTGGGTGAGCCGGTGCTGCGTTCTGAAGCCGTCGTCTTCGTGAAGAAGGGCCTGGAGCTCGTCCCCGCCCACGAGCGCCTGTTGCGCCGGATCCAGGGTGTGCTGGTCGCTCGGCGTTATGTGATTATGGATTACGACGTCCCCAAGTCTTTGCTTGAAAAAGCATGTGGGATTACCCCGGGCTACGAATCGCCGACGATTTCACCGCTGCAACGCGAGGACTGGGTGGCCGTGCGAGCGATGGTGCCACACGCCGAGGTGAACCGAGTGATGGATGGCCTGTGGGAGATCGGCGCCCGAGGCATCATCGTCTCCTCGATCCGAGCCTGCCGCCTTTAGCGCGACCGGCAACAGGGGCGTGGATCAGCGAGCGGCTCATCCACGCCCAGGAGGCAGGGCAGGGACCGAAACAGCAGGGAAACGGCCCTGACAGGCCCGGCCTCTCTGCCCTGTCAGGGCCATCAGGGCTGTCAGGGTCGGCGTCGGACAGCCCGCGATGAGCCCTCACTCAGCGATGGCTGAGGATCAGTGACATCCCCTCACCACGGGTCGCGGTGTTCAGGAACTGGCCACGTACGGCTGAGGTGACCGTACGGGCTCCTGGTTTACGGACTCCGCGCATGGACATGCACAGATGTTCGGCCTCGACCACGACCATGACTCCACGGGGTGACAGCGCCCGCTCGAGCGCGTCGGCGATCTGGGTCGTCAGCCGTTCCTGCACCTGCGGACGGCGCGAGTACAGGTCGACGAGCCTCGCCAGCTTCGACAGCCCGGTGATCTGCCCGCTTTCGTTCGGGATGTAGGCGACATGCGCTTTGCCCGCGAACGCGACCAGATGATGTTCGCACAATGACGTGAAGTCGATGTCGCGAACCAGCACCATCTCTTCGTGACCTTCGTCGAAAACGGTGGTGAGCACCTCGGACGGGTCCCGCCCGAGGCCCTCGACCGCCTCCTGATAGGCCCGCGCGACCCGTTCGGGGGTTTTACGCAGGCCTTCTCGATCCGGGTCCTCCCCGATGCCGATCAGAAGCTCACGAACAGCGCGAGCCACCCGGTCGTGATCGAAGGGACGGATCAGCCGTGATTCCGGCTCCAGCCGCTGCCGCTCGGATACGCCGATCCCAGCTGCATCCACGGGAATGTCGACGGGAGCTGAAGATGTGTACCCGGTAGGTGCGAGACCGTAATCGGCCGTCAACGGCGTCCCCTGTCGTCGTTCGGCAGTGTCGGCGGTGCCCATGGATTGGAGATCTTCGGGGTGTTCGAAGCTGGCTCCGCGGGGGTCGCGCCACCGTCCGGGTTCTGCTCCGCCGTTCTGGCCGAGTCATCAGGGGGAACCTGAGCGGTCCCGGAGCCATTCCCACTGCTCGCCGACAGGCCGCCGCCGTTGCCGTGCGCGGCACCGTTGGTGCGGCTGCCCTGACCGGCTGTGGTGCTGGGGATCAGCTCCGTGACGCCGCCGGGTTTGGTCAGCCCCAGCTCGGCTGGGGTCATCACCGGCGGCCGGTCGGACGGGAGGCGCTTGCCGACACCCGTGTACGAACCGCGGCTGGGCCGCTTCTGGACCGTCGCGAAGATCTCCAGGACCTCGTCCTTGCCGAGCGTCTCGACATCCATCAGCCGCAGGACGAGATTGTCCAGCACGTCCCGGTACTGGACGAGGATCTCCCAGGCCTCGTCATGCGCCGTCTCGATCAGATGCCGAACCTCCGCGTCGATCTCCGCGGCGACCTGTTCGGAATAGTCGCGCTGGTGGCCCATGTCGCGCCCGAGGAACACCTCGTTGCTCTCGCCGCCGAACTTCAGCGCCCCCAGCTTGTCGCTCATGCCGAACTGGGTGACCATAGCGCGGGCGATCTTCGTTGCCTTCTCGATGTCGTCGCTGGCGCCCGTGGTCGGCTCGTGGAAGACAAGCTCCTCGGCGGTCCGTCCACCCAGGAACATCGCGAGCTCGTCCAGCATCTCCGATCGGGTGCGCAGGTAACGGTCCTCGAGCGGCAGCTGCATGGTGTAACCGAGCGCCCGGCCGCGGGGCAGAATCGTAACCTTGTGGACGGGATCGCTGTTCGGCAGGGCATGCCCGACAAGGGCGTGTCCGCCCTCGTGGTAGGCGATCCGCTTCTTCTCCTTGTCGCTCATGACCCGGTTCTTGCGTTCCGGCCCGGCCATCACCCGGTCGATCGACTCCTCCAACAGGGCGGGGGAGATGAGCTTCTGATCGGACCGCGCTGTGAGCAACGCGGCCTCGTTGAGCACGTTCGCGAGGTCCGCGCCGGTGAACCCCGGGGTGCGGCGCGCGATGATGAGCATGTCGACATCGGGTTCCATCGGCTTGCCCTTGGCGTGCACCTTCAGGATCGCCTCGCGGCCGAGGAGGTCGGGGCGGTCGACAACGATCTGCCGGTCGAACCGTCCCGGCCGTAGCAACGCCGGGTCCAGGATGTCGGGCCGGTTCGTCGCCGCGATGAGAATGACGCCGCCCTTGACGTCGAACCCGTCCATCTCGACCAGCAACTGGTTGAGGGTCTGTTCGCGTTCGTCGTGGCCACCGCCGAGCCCGGCGCCGCGGTGGCGTCCCACCGCGTCGATCTCGTCCACGAAAATGATCGCTGGCGCGTTGGTCTTGGCCTGCTCGAACAGGTCCCGTACCCGGCTTGCGCCGACACCCACGAACATCTCGACGAAGTCCGAGCCGGAGATCGAGTAGAAGGGCACCCCGGCCTCACCCGCGACCGCTCGGGCCAGCAGGGTTTTGCCTGTTCCAGGCGGCCCGTACAGCAGCACACCTTTGGGGATCTTGGCTCCCATGGCCTGGAACTTGCCAGGGTTCTCCAGGAACTCCTTTATCTCCTGGAGTTCCTCGATCGCCTCGTCGGCACCCGCGACATCAGCGAAGGTCGTTTTCGGCGTGTCCTTGCTGACGAGCTTGGCCTTGGACTTGCCGAAGTTCATGACCCGGTTGCCGCCGCCCTGCATCTGGTTCATGAAGAAGAACAGCAGGAGAACAACGAGCAGTACCGGGAGCAGGTTCAGCAGCAGCGACAGGAAGATGTTGCCCTGTTCGACCTTGACCTCGTAGGCGATCCGCTGGCTGTGCAGTTCGCCGGCGAGCCCGACCGCCTGGTCGGTGACGTAGGACGACTCGTACTTCGAGCCGTCCTTTGTCTTGATCTGAATGCGTTGTTTGGAGTCCTGGATTGTGGCGCTGGCAACCTGGCCCGATTCGATCTGTTGCTGGATGTAGTTCAGGTCACGCTTGGAGTACTCGCTTGACCCCGACAACACCCCGGTCGTGAGAATGATCACAAACAGGGCCAGGAGCAGCAGAGGCACCCAGCTGCGGAAGATTCTTCTTGGAGTCATCTGCCTGGAGCGCTGGACACGCGCGCTCCACCCTCCTGACGTGTGTGCCGCCCTCGTTCGGGATTCCCTTGTGCCGAGGGTACCGCCGGTACGCGCGCCCTACCGCGCGTACATCCGAGCAACGGGCAACGGAAGCGTCCCGTTCCACCGCGGTGCCCTGAATGGGCGATTCGTTGAACAGGCCGGTGGCTGACGGAGTACGTGGCGCTCAGTAGGGCCTCCCAGTGCGCGGTAGCCTAGGTCTCTCGACTCGGCCGGCCGCATCCCGGTTGACGCTGGCGGTCTGCCGGGTCCTTGCGTCACCGGGCACCGCGCTCGATCGCCTCCTGGGTCAGCGTCCCGACATATGGCAGGGTGCGGTAGCTCTCGGCGTAGTCGAGGCCATAGCCAACCACGAAGGCGCTCGGGATGTCGAAGCCGACATAGCGGACGTCGATGTCAACGGCCAGCGCCTCCGGCTTGCGCAGCAGCGCGAGTACCTCCACGGACGCGGGTCCTCGCGAGCGCAGGTAGCGCAGCAGCCACGACAGGGTCAGGCCCGAGTCGATGATGTCCTCGACGACCAGGACGTCCTTGCCCTCGATGGGCTGATCCAGGTCTTTGAGGATGCGCACCACACCAGAGGACGATGTCGCCGAGCCGTACGACGACACGGCCATGAACTCCATGGTCAGCGGTATCGTCAGGAGCCGGGACAGGTCCGCCATCACCATCACGGCACCCTTGAGGACACCGACGAGCAGCACCTCGCGGCCGGCGTAGTCGGCATCGACCAGCGCCGCCAGCTCCCTGAGCTTGCTGGCGATCTCGCTGGTGCTGACAAGGATCTCGTCGATGTCCGGGTGCGGGCTGGCCGGCGGCCGATCCCCGGTTCCGGTTCCGTCCGGTCCGGCTCGGTGGGGCACCGTGTGCGCATTGGTGATCACCTGAGTCTCCCTGGTGTTTCCATGCGGCTCGCCGCCGTCTGCGGCGTGCGCGGTGGGGATGCCTGGCCAGGTCCGCGGCCTGGCAGTCGCAGGCACCGGTTGACGGCATCGGTCGCCCTGGCCCGCGGCATCGGATCCGGATGTCCGGGCGGCCGGCGCCTGGAACGCCGACGTCTCGGAGCCGGCCGCCTGTGACACCGAGATCCTGCTGTTCGTGCGTGTGGCGATGACGCCTGAGGGCAGTGGGACCGGCTTCTGCCCGCGCCATCTCGTCACCAGCTCGTCCATGGCCCGGATGTGATCAGCCCGTAGCCCGGCCGGTGCGCTTCCCAGCGCGAGCGCCGCTCGCCGCATCACCCGGCCCCGCAGCGCGGCGCTGAGGGCCGCGAGACCGGCGAGGTCCAGATCAATGCGGACCGGTGCGCTGGAGGGCAGGACCAGCTGGTCGTAGACAACCGCCGTGTCGGCGTCGAGCGCCTCGCTGTCCGCCCGCAACAGGTCGGCGGTGCGGGCCAGAGCCTCGGCGATACCCGGGCCGAGGGCATCCTCCAGCATGGGCAGCACACGGTGGCGAACCCGGGCGCGGGCGAAGGCCTCGTCCGCGTTGGTCGGGTCGTCCCACGGGGTGAGGCCGTCGGCAAGGCAGGCGCTTCGCGTCGCCGACCGGCGGATTTCCAGCAGCGGACGCCGGAACAGCCCGTCCGAGTGCGGCATACCAGCCAGCGTCCGTGCGCCGGAGCCGCGGGCCAGCCGCAGCAGCACCGTCTCGGCCTGGTCATCGAGGGTATGGCCGAGCAGCACGGCGCTCGCCCCCAGGCGTTCGGCCGCGCGGGTCAGCGCCGACCTGCGGGCGTCGCGGGCGGCTCCCTCCGAGCGCCGGGAGTGCGCCGTCAGGACCTCGACGGGGTCGAGCCCGAGCTCCCGCCCCTGCGCGGCCACCGTGTCCGCCCGCGCCGCGGAGCCCTCGTACCAGCCGTGGTCGACGGTGAGAAGCCCGCCGCGCAGCGCTCGGCGAGGTGCGAGGAAGGCGAGCGCGGCGGCCAGCGCAAGCGAGTCCGGCCCACCGGAGCAGGCCGCCAGCACCAGGCTTCCCGGCGGAAGGCCGGCGATCGACCGGCGGACAGCGACCCGGACCTCGGCCACGCTCCCGCATCCCCGCATGGCGGCTACTCCCGCGTGGCGTTCATGCGCGGGTACGACCGGCGGCATGACGCGAGACCTGGAAAAGGCGCACCTTATGCCGATATGGACGGGCGCGAGCCCAGGACACGTTGCATCCACGCGCCTGGATCGACCAGCTCCGAGCGGGTCGGCAACGTCTCGGGAGATTGCCAGACCAGGTTGAACGCGGCCACCCCCGCCTCGGCGACGACAGCCCGGACAAAGGCGCCACCCTGCCGGTACTGCAGGAGCTTGAGATCCAGCCCGAGGAGGCGCCGGACAAAGCGGTCGATCGGTGAGCCGCCACCGCGGCGGTTGTCGAAGCGGGACCGGATTTCGGCCACGGTCGGTACGACCTTGGGGCCGACCGCGTCCATGACCTGGTCGGCGTGTCCCTCCAACAGGGTCATCAGCGCCTGCAGGCGATCCAGGACCTGTCGTTGGGCGGGGGTCTGGAGCGCTTCGACGATGCTTGGCGCGTTCGGCCCACGGTCGAGGACAGCGCCACGCAGCGCGGAGACGGCTGAGCGCACCCGTTCAGCGAGGACCTCCGGGTCGATATCGGTCGCCTCGATGAAGGAGGCGATCTCGTTCTCCAGATGCTCCCGTAGCCAGGGGACCGCGGTGAACTGGATGCGATGGGTCTGTTCGTGCAGACAGACCCACAGCCGGAAGTCGCGTGGGTTGACCGCCAGCGCCTGCTCGGCATGGGCGATGTTCGGCGCGACCAGACTCAGACGTCCCACCGCGGGGAGGAGCGATGGGGCTGTGGCGGAGTCATCCCGGGCGGGATGCCGCTCGGGTGCCGGGCCCGCCGCCGGGACCGTGACCGCGCTTCCGGCCGCGTCGGCTCCCCCGGCCGCGTCATTCTCGCCGGGAGGGAGAAAGACCTCATACTGCCCAAGAACCTTACCGGCGAGGTAGGCCAGCGCGGTGCCGAGCTGAACCCCGGTGACCCTGCGCCCGACGGCGGTGGACAGCTTGTTCCGGTCGCGGTCGGCAAGCTTGTCGAGCAGCGGGACGCTCACCACCCGCAGGCCCGCGACATTCGACCGGACCCATTCCGGCCGGTCCACCACGGCGATCGGGGTGGCCGGACCGGCCGGTTCCAGCCGGGTGTATGCCTGGACATGGTCTTCCGCCTCGACAGCCAGCCGTCGCAGCTCCGCAACCACCGTGTCCGCTTCGGAGCGGGCCAGGGGCGGGCCGGGCCGGACAAGCCGGCGCGCTGTCGCTACCGCGAGATCCCAGTCGACTAGCTCGGCGTCCACATCCGCCAGCCTATGTCCCCTCCCCCACCGATGACAGGCATTGTCGCCGGCGCGTGCCTGTCATCGTGTGCCGTGGCCGGCCGCGAGCGGCCATCCCCGCCTCCGCCGCGGCGTGCGCGTCCGCCTCAGCATCCGCATGACGCGAGCGCGACAGCCACCCGGTCGAGGGCGTCGCGGGTGGCTCCGGCCTCCTCGACCGGGGCGAAGAAACCGAACAGCAGGAGCCGGCCGTTGACGTCCACGACCTGGCCGGTGAGGCTTGTCACGATCCGTAGGCTGCCCGTCTTCGCCCGTACGGCGCCGGCGCCGGCGCGGGCGTCGGCCGAGTCGTAGCGGTCGTTGAGCGTCCCGGAGAAACCGGCCACCGGGAGTCCGGTGAGCAGGGTCCGCAGCGCTGGATGCCCGGGTAGGACGGCTGTCCGCAACAGCGCCACCAGCGTCGCCGGGGGGATCCGGTTGGCCGTTGACAGCCCGCTCGTGTCCGCCAGGTAGGTCCCGGCCGTCGGCACGCCCAGTTCGCGCAGGACGTCGAGTACCGCGCTGACCGCGCCGGCGAACGAAGCCGGCAGGCCACGGGCGTGGGCCACCAGCCGTCCCAGGCTTTCGGCGAGGTCGTTGTCGGAGTAGGTGAGCATGCGCTCGACCAGCAACGGGATCGGCGGACTGTGGACCGTGGCAATCTGCCGTGCGCTGACCTGGCCGGCGCTGGCCGCGTCGATGGCGCCGGCAGCGGGCAGGACGCCGATCTCGGTCGAGTTGACCTGCACCCCGTAGCGCCGTAGCGCCGCCGCGAAGGCGTTTGCCGCGGCCATGGCCGGAGTGGTCGTGCGCGGGCCGGTCGCGCCCGCGGCGGCGCGGCCGCCGTCCACTTCGAGCGCGGAGACCGGCGTGACGTTGCCATCGGTGACATAGCTGTCGCGCCATCCCTCGCCGGTGGGCGGTCCGGTGAACAGGGCCTGGTCGGCGACAAGGTGGTCGACCTGGGTGATGCCGGTGTTACGTACCTGCGTGGCCAGGTCCGCCAGGCGGGCGAAGGCGGGGTAGCCCGCCGGCCCGGTCGCGGCGGTGAGCGTCGGATCGCCCCCGCCGACCAGCCACAGCGTCCCGCCGCTGGCCGCGCTGGTGGCAGTACTGGCCGCAGCACCGGCCGCAGTACTGGCCGCGGCGGCGGGCGGGCTGTAGAAGACCCGGGTCGTAAGCGTCTCCCGCGGGCCGAAGGTGGTCAGCGCTGCCGCGGCCACCACGGTTTTCAGGGTGGACGCCGGCGCCGTCGGCACGTCGGAACGGCGGTCCAGCAGTACGGCCCCGGTCAGCGCATCTACCACGAGCCCCGCCGGGTTGCCCAGCGCGGGATTCGCCAGCGGGCCGGCAAGCCGGGCGTCCAGCGCGGCCGGATCGGCGGTCCGGGCCGCCGGGTCGAGCGAGGCGAGGGGAACCGCCGCTGGTCGGGAGGCGGTGGTGGTAACGCCCGGTTGCTGTACCGGGGCGACGGACAGCTGGCCGGCAAGCAGCGCCCCGGCGATGGCGGTGAGCCCGCTGACCCGGCCCGGCGTCGCAGGGGTCACGTGCGCGAGACTACGTCGGGTGAATCCGAGTCGCGCCATCGGCGTGGGGAATATCCCGAACAGACCCCATGGCCGGTCGGCGCCGGGAACTCCACCGATGGGCAGCCCCATCCGTGGACGCGCGATCATACATGATCCTCTTAACGCCGTCCTGGGCGACGGTCATGAGTGCCGACACTGGTAACAAGTACAGAACACGCGGGCGCTCCGGACGGGACGCGCCCATCGACATGACAGGGGACGGTGTGGACCTCGAGTTCGATGTGACCATCGAGATCCCGAAGGGGCAACGCAACAAGTACGAGATGGATCATCATACCGGACGTATCCGGCTAGACCGGATGCTGTTCACGTCCACTCATTATCCCTCGGACTACGGGTTCATCGAGGGTACGCTGGGCCGGGATGGTGATCCTCTGGACGCGCTCGTCCTGCTGGAGGAGCCGACCTTCCCGGGCTGCCTGGTGCGCTGCCGCACGATCGGCATGTTCCAGATGAGCGACGAGAAGGGCCCGGACGACAAGGTGCTGTGCGTGCCGGTCGCGGACGTCCGGCAGGAGCACCTGCGTGACATCAGGCACCTTCCCGAGTTCGACCGGCTGGAGATCCAGCACTTCTTCGAGGTCTACAAGGACCTGGAGCCAGGCAAGTCGGTCGAGGGCGCGTCCTGGGTCGGCCGGACCGAAGCGGAACGGGAGATTCTTGCCTCGATCCTGCGCGAGAAGGAGTCCGGCGCCTTTGTGGAGCCGCATGACGGTGACTTCAGGCCCGATGTTGCGGCTGACGATGACTCCGTGCGGGAGGTGAAGTCCGCGTGATGCGCGCCTGACGCGATCAGGACGCAGCCGTGGCAGCCGTTGAGTGCGGTCGTGGTGGGCGATCTTTGATGGTTGATCGCCACGACCGTGATCAGCGGCTATTAGAAGATCACAAAATGATAAGTAGCTCTCCGTAATCAGAGGTTTTTCCGTAGTGGCCCGACCGGCACGCTGGGGCCCTAGGCGGCCGACGTCGTCCCACCTGTTCTGTGAGTGAGCGGGCGCAGAGCGCGTTTGAGATCGTCATTCCGGCTCGCCGCGTCCAGGCGGCCCCTGGCCGCGTTGTCGGCCACACCGATACAACTCATCCGGTATCGCTTCGGCCTTCCGCCTTGCCAGGGGGCGCCTGGACGCGGCTCACTGATCGAAAGCCCGATCTCAAACACGCTCTCACGCTGGGCGCGCTCGTTCCCGCGCTTCCCGCCGCGAGCCGTCCCGGGAATTCTCGTCCCCAAACATCCTCCCACGGCGAGGGCTGGTCGCCGTCTTGTCCCGGCGTGGGTATGTCGGGCACCAGACAGCCGCGTCGCGCGGAATACCGGCAAGGCGGCAAGGCAGCTCCTCTGTCGACGCTGCGGGTGCCGTTGACCTGCGAAGGAAGGCGTCCCGGGAAAACATGTGCCTCGCCGGCCAGCGGCCGGCGGCCGGGAACGATACGACGGGGATACGCACAACTGCGTATGGCACCACCGGCCCGTTGTTGGTGTTCTGTATCCCAACGTCTTCCGGCCCGGCTGGTAAGCGGTGGGGAACATCGCAGCTAATCATCCGGGCCAGTCTGAAAGGGGCCGCCATGCCTATCGCGCCAGTACCGCTCGTACCCGCGCCCAGGGTCCCCATTCCCACCAGCCGACCGGAGGGCGGGGGTGATTTCGGGGCGCAGGTCAACAGCAATCAGACAGACGCGCTATGGGATTTCTTTCGCGGGAATCTCGATGAGCTGCGGCGGAGCGGTCTATACCGCGACTTCGTTCCCTGTTCGCATATTACTGCCGAGCGCGGATATGCGATGCACGGTGGGCGGAAGGTGCAGATCTGGTGCAGTAACGACTATCTGGGCCTGAGTCAGCATCCTGCGGTCGTGCAGGCGCAGGTTGCCTCCACCCGGGAGCACGGCACCGGCAGCGGCGGGTCGAGAAACATCGCGGGCAGCAGTGCGGCGCACGTCGAGCTGGAAAGCAGGCTCGCCGCCTGGCATGGCAAAGAGCGTGCGCTGATCTTCTCGAGCGGCTACGTGGCGAATTTCGAGACGCTGAGCACGCTGATTGCCGCGGTGCCGGGCATTGTTGTCTTCTCCGACGCGAACAACCACCGTTCGTTGATCGAGGGGATCAGCCGCTCCGGCGCGCGGAAGCACGTCTTCCCGCACAACGATCTCGACGCGCTCGAGAAGATGCTCGCCGGATACGGCCGCGATCATCCCAAGTTGATTGTTTTCGAGTCCGTGTACTCCATGGACGGTGACCTCTCGCCCGTCTCCGCGATCTGCGATCTTGCGGAGCGGTACGGTGCGATTACGTTTCTGGACGAGACCCACGCGATCGGGATCAAGGGAGACACCGGCGCTGGTCTGTGCCAGGAGCTGGGCGAGCGCCGGCCGACATTCATCCAGGGTGTGTTCGGTAAGGCGATCGGCACCGTCGGTGGGTACGTCGCCGGACCGGACAGCGCACTCGACTATGTCCGCTCCCACGCGCCGGGGCTCATCTTCACCACCGCATTGCCCCAGGCGATTCTGGACGCGACGCTCAAAGGCCTGGAACTCATCCAGCAAGGGGCTGATCTCAGAAAAAGCCTGCTGGATAATGTGCGGTACCTGAAGAACGCACTGCGTGTTGCGGGTATCGAGTTCATCGACGCGGACAGTCATCTTGTACCGGTCATGGTGCGTGGGGAAGAACGCGTGCGGCGGGTATCGCAACGGCTGCTCGATGACCACGGAATCTACCTCACCCCGGTGAACTTCCCCTCTGTTCCCAGGGGGGCGGAGCGTTTCCGGGTCACGGTCGCTCCATATCGGACGGCGGAGCAGATCAATCATTTTGTCACCGCGTTGCAACATACCCTGGCTGACAGCTAGCAGCTAGCAGCCAGCGGAGGAGGAATCATGCGGATCAGCGACATCACACCGTTCATCGGCGCCGAACTCGCCGACACCACCTATGCGGAGCTCAGCCAACCGGATGTGTTCGCCGAGCTTGTCAGGGTGCTGCGGGAGCGTGAGCTTGTTGTGGTCAGAGGCCTGGAGCTGACGCCGCGGCAGCAGATAAACCTGGCTTCGTGCCTCGGCAGACCGGTGCCCTTCGTCATCGAGAAATACCGGCACCCGGAGTTCATTGAAATCATGATTTCCTCGAACGAGGTCAAGAACAACAAACCGGTCGGGGTGGCCCGGGTGGGCAATTTCTGGCACCAGGACTCGTCTTTCATCGCGAACCCAGCGCCGTACACGATGCTGCATGGTGTGACTGTCCCGTCGACCAGCGGCCACACCCTGCTTGCCAACGCGGCGGATGTCTACGACCGCATGCCGCGGGAGTGGCAGGAGAAAATCGAAGGACGTAGCGGGCTGGCCTCGGTCGCCAAACGTCTGCGGATCCGACCGGAGCACGTCGGTCTGTCCGTCGCCGAGTTCCGGGCGCTCGCCGACATCGAGCACCCGAAAGTGGAGCACCCACTGGTGAAAGTGGACCCGTTCACCAAGCGCAGGTACCTCTACGGTTCGCCGGAGTACCTGGATTCGGTCATCGGTTTCGACGCCAACGAGAACGAGGCGTTCTTCGCAGTGATCAACTCGTTGCTGCGGGATGAGGAGTACGTCTACACCCACCGCTGGACGCGGAACGATCTCGTTATCTGGAAGACCGCGACGACGTACCACGCGGCGACCGAGGTCGAGCCAGGCGTGGCTCGGACGGTGCACCGGATCAGTATCGAATCAGCAGATTGATGGGTGGCATCGTCGACTTCGAGATCCGGCTGGCGCGGTCTCGGATGAGTGTGCACGACATGTCCGCGGCGTCTGGGGTCAGTGTTGCCGATATTCGGGAGATTACGCACTGCGAAGAGATTCCTACGCTTGGGAACAACGAGCAGGCGTGGCAGCTCGCGGTCGAGGCGGCCAGGGCGGTGATGCATCGCACGCCGGCCCCGCTGGCGGAGATCCGACAAGTGATCTTTGCCGGTTCCGGCGAGTGGGACGTCTCGTTCTGGTCCCCAGCGGCCAAAGTCGCCAGTGTGCTCGGGATCGACCGGGCGCACTGCTTTGAGGTGGCGAACTTCTGCAACGCCGGGATGACCGCGATCCAGATCGCTCTCGACAAGATCGCGACGCGGGGCTCCGGGCGCAGTCTGGTTCTCATCGGCGACCGGTTGAGCAGGATGGTCGACTACGGCGACATGAGTTCGAAGGAGCTGTTCAACTTCGGTGACGCCGCGGCCGCGGTGCTGCTGTCCGGTGACGGGTTTCTGTTCGAAGTGCGCCACTCGGCGATGCGTACCGATCCGGGCTGGTCTGACTACTATTTCGCTGAATACCAGCGGGATCGCCTGACCATTCGCCGGAGCGAATACCGTCCGGGCCTCGCGGCAGCCTACGTGGAGAACTTCACGTCGTTGATAGACGAGACACTGGATGCGATCCACCTGCGGAAGAACGACGTCGCCCACTTCCTCATCAATCACGGCGACCGGAGAATGCACGAACAGTTGCTGCGGGCTGTCGGCATACCGGAATCCAGGAGCGCGTTCAACTACGACCGGCTGGGGCACATGGGCGGCGCGGACACCCTGATAGCCCTGCGTGACCTTCAGCTGGCCGGTGCGCTGCGAGGAGGTGACCTGATCCTGCTGGCAACGAGCGCCATGGGTTTCAGCTGGGGTATCACAGCATTGGAGTATCTCGGATGAAGGTGCTGATTATCCACCAGGTTCCCTACCGGAAGATCGATTATTGTCATGGAATAGATCATGACCGTCATGACGTGACCTATATCGGATATCCGCAGCGGATGGCGGATCTGCCCGCGGATCTCCGGTGCGCTCGCATCGAACTTGCCACCGATGATGATCTCGTCCTGGGAATCGTCTCCCGGGTCTCTCGCGCGGACGGTTTCGAGCATGTCCTGGCACTGTCGGAGTTCGGGATACTGGAGGCGTGCCACGTGCGTCGGCAGCTGGGCCTGGACGGTCCGTCAAAGGAACAGCTGGAACTGGTACGCGACAAGGTAAGAATGAAGGAGGCGGTGGCCGGAGCGGGTGTGCGGCATCCGCGTTTCGCGGCGGCTCCGTCGCCGGACGGTACGCTGCCCTGGTCGGGGAGGACCGTGCTCAAACCTCGCCAGGGCGCGTCCAGTGAAGGCGTGCGCATCCACGCCACAGCTGCGGAGGCCGTCGCCGCCTACCGCGAGCTGGCCAACTGTGACGACTTCCAGCTCGAGGAGTACATCGAAGGCGACATTCTGTTCGCCGACGGTCTGGTAGACGGCGGAAAATTAATCAGTTTCGCCGTCAGTAAGTACATCAACACGCCTCTTGACTTTATCGATGGGAAACCGCTCGGGGCTTTTCACGTCCCGGCCGGTGAACAGTACCGTGAGTTCGTGCTGAGCGTGCTGGCGGCGCTTGACGTCCAGGCGGGCTGCATTCATCTTGAGTTCTTCCGGACGCCGTTGGGGGAGCCCGTCTTCCTTGAGATTGCCAACCGGGTCGGCGGGGCCGGCGTCGTGGACGCTTACCTACGTCACACGGGTATACATCTGCCATCGTACGAGATTGCGATCCGTATGGGCACGACGTTGCCGGCGCCCGACCCGCCGAGCGGCAAATATCACGCCTGGCTGGTGTTTCCCGGCCATCACCTGCCCGCTGGCTCCATGGTGTCTCCCGTGATCCCAGCACACCTGCGGGAACATCCCTGTGTGGACCGGCTGCACATGCTCGGGCCTGCGGACCCTCTTCCCGACCGCGTGACCTACCAGGAATGGCTGGTGCCGCTGTTCATCGAGGCGTCGCACCGTGACCCCGGCGTGCTTGCGGATTTCCTGCGCGAATGTGCCTGCTCCATCACGGTCGGGACAAAGGTGAAGCTGTCATGAGGTACTACCCCACCGACCTCATTCTGGCTGTCGAGCTGGTCGAACGGGAAATTTCGGCCGAACCTGGCTCACGCGCGGCCCGGTTGCTGGCGGACGCGGGTTTACCCGGTCTGCGTGGCTTGTTCGACAGCGCGGGGCTGGCCGAAGGACTCGACGAGCTTTTCGGCGGCCTGAGCCAGTACCCGTGGCAGCCGTTGATCGACACCAACGACGTCTACGAGTTCTCGCCGATCGGCACACTGGTTCTGGATGATCGCGACGCGCGCGACACGCTGCGCGGCCTGCTCCTTGGATGGGCGACCGGCAACGAGATCGTTATCCGCACCCACCGCCAGCCGTTCTGGCATGAACTCATGGATCTCCTGCGGCAGCAGGGATTGCCGTTGCCTGCTGGTCGGGCTGTTGACGCGCACGCGCACGTCCCTGACGGTCACCTCGTCGAGGTGCCTGCCGTGGTGACCGTCCCGCCGAACACCACCGCGGCTGCCGCCGCGGGCCCGGACACGAACGCCGTACGCGTCCGGCTGGACCCGGAGCTGGCCGGGGACCGCGCAGCTGCCACCGGGGCCATCTTCACGCTCGACTGCCGAGCCGCATGGGTCCACCGACTGTTTCACCGCGACTACCTGATGGGTACCCGCCTGTCCGCGGCACGCAGCCGCGACACCGACGAGGAGACCGGCCGGCTCGGTGCCAAGCTGCGCTACCTCGTTCAGCGGGCGCGGCGGACGCCCTACTACCGCGATCTTCCCCCGGTCCGGGGCCTCGAGGATCTGCCGCTGTTGCCGATTATGGATAAGGCTGATCTGGAACAATATTCGCTGCCCTTCAGCCGTGCGCTGTGCAGCGGCGCGCCACCCACGGGGGAGGTCCTGCGCAGCGGCGGCTCGAGCGGGGCGCCACGTTACGTCGTCTATTCCCGTACCGACTGGCACAACATGGTGCGGGAAGCGATTCCGCTCTTCTACGAGCTCGGCCTGGACAAAGGCGACCGATTGATCAACATGCTGTACGGCGGAAAGCTGTACGGTGGTATGACCACCACGGTTGCGGAGCTGTCGCGCATGCCGCTGGAGTGCTACACGACGGCTCAGCTGGCATCCGTTGACGACATTCTGATGCTGTGCGCGAGTTTCCAGGCCAATGCCGTTCTCGCGCAGCCCGCGATGCTCCTTCCGCTGCTGCGGGACGCCAAGGCCTGCCAGCCGGATCTCAAGATCGAAAAAGTGATCTACGGTGGCACACCCATGGCCCAGTCCGATCGGGCCTGGCTTCGGGAGCAACTGGGCACCCATGTTATCTCCAGTATCCTTGCGGCCAACGATGGCGCCCAGCTGGGCTACCAGTGCGGTGAGCTGAGCGGGACGCTGCACCATATCTGCGCGGACTACAATTTCATCGAAGTAGTTGATCAGGATGGTAACCCGGTACCGGTGGGCGAATACGGTGACCTCCTGATCACCAGTATGCAGAAGTTCGAAGGCCCGCTGATCCGCTACCGGATCGGCGACTGCGGCCGGATTTTCCAGCACGACTGCGGCTGTGGCGTGTCGGGCCAGGTACTCGAGTACACCGGCCGCTCCGACGGGCAGATCGAGATGATGGCCAGGCGGGTGCTGTACAGCGACGTGCTCACCGCGCTCGACGTTTTCGGCGTGTCGCGGCTCCAGCTGGAGATCACCTCTCTGGCGGGTAAAGAGACCGTGATCGTCCGTACCGAGTCGCCGACGGCGTTGGCTGCCCGGGAAATAAAGGACTTTCTTGCCGAGAAATTTCCGGCACTTGCTGAACGTCATGACGTCGATGCCGATCTCGACATGTTCGAACTCGTCGTGGAATGCCTTCCTGAGGGCCGGCTGCCCCGTGACGCCGTGAGCGGGAAAATCAAGACTGTCATCGACCGGCGGCTGCGGTGACCAGCACCCGACGAGCCCAGTTCCGGCTAATCATGAAAGAGAGCCGTACGCATGGCTGATCGTGTGACGGAGTTGTTCAACAACGAGCTGGCCGGCGTGGGCTCCACGCTGCTGAGTATTGATCTCAACGGGGCGCGGTTCTCGAACCTGGCCGCCCTCGGCTACGACTACCTGGCGCGGCCGATGTTCGTCGGGAAAACGGAGATGGACAGGTTCATCGACGACACCAATCGTGCCGCCGACCTGATCTTCTCGTTGCCGGAACGTCTTTTCCACGGCGATTTCGACCGGTTTCATGACGCGCTGCGGCTCAGCCCCGCGCGGGCCAGGCTCATGCGCCGGATCGGTGTGGTGAAACCACCCCGCTTTGGCCGTATCGACGCCTACCACGACGGTGCCAGTCTCAAGATCCTTGAATTCAACGTGGGTAGTGACTGCGGCGGGCAGGACTGGGTCGGCGCGGTTCCGCGTGCCCTGCTCGACATCGCCGCGTTCCGCTCGTTCGCCGAACAGCATGAGCTCACCTATATCGACACCGGCGGCCTGGTCGCCGAACTGCTGCGCCAGGCGGGCTCCACCGTCACGGGCGGCCGAGATCCAGTCGTGGCCATGGTGGGGGAACCGGGGGACCTCGCCGTCGGGCCAGGCCCTTGGCAGCCCTTCCAGACGCTCCTGCGGGACGCCGGCCTCGAGACCCATTTCTGCGGGATCACCGATCTGCGGCTGCGCAACGGCCGGGTGCTGTTCGGCGACATCCCGGTCGATCTGCTCTACCGGCTCTTCGTAGCTGATCATATCGTTGATGACCCGGCGGCCGTTGAGATCACCGAGCAGGTCATGACGGCGCACGCCGAGGGGCGGGTGGTGTTCTGGACGTCGTTGGAGACCGAGGCTTTCCGGAACAAGAGCTGCATGGCCTTCCTGTCCGACCCCCGGCTGCGGACGTGGCTCCGCGACGACGAGCGGCAGCTGATCGATCGTCTCCTGCCGTGGACACGCTCCTTGCTCGGCGAGGCGGCACTGGAGGACCGCGAACTGGTGGAGCGCTGCCGTGACAGCCGGGAAAACCTGATCCTCAAGCCGAACGGGCTCTACGGCGGGCGTGGGATCACGGCCGGCTGGGAGGTGGACGACGACGAGTGGTGGCAAGTGGTGCAGGCCGGGGCGGCGGCCGGCGCGGTCCTGCAGGAGAGGGTGCTTCCGCGCCGAGAGCCCGTGGTCAATCCCGCGACCGGGCAGGTCGAATCCTGGGAGGCCTGCTGGGGGCTGTACTACACACCAGACGGCGGATATGCCGGTGGCGGCTGCCGGTTTCTGCCCTTCGGGAAGGCCACGATCAGCGACGTGGCACCGGCCGGGAGGCCGCCAGGGAGCAGCATCTTCGAGTCCAGCCGTGCGGGCATCTTCCTGTACCCGGACGGATCGGATGCTGGCGGATCGGATGCCGGCAGCCGCGGCGCGGCCAGGGCGAGCTCGTGGTGACCGACACCAGCACGGGGAGCAGGACAAAGAACGGCACGGGTGTGCGGCGCCGGGAGCTCGGACACGACTTCGGACTGCTGTCGTCGGCCTACGCGATGCAGACCCTCGGCGAGGGTGTCCTGGTCAGTGCTTTGCCGTTGACGGCAAGCAGGCTCACCAGCGACCCGAAGCTGATTTCCTGGGTTCTGCTGGCGTGGGAACTGCCCTGGCTGTTGCTCGCGCTGCCCGGCGGCCTGATCGTGGACAGGTCCAACCGGCGGTGGTTGATGATCGGCGCCCAATCCGCGCAGCTGCTGCTGCTCGTCCTTCTGGCGACAGCCACGACGCTCGACGTCACGCGCATGTGGATGCTCTATGCCCTCGCTTTCGGGCTGGGCTCCGGCGACATCATCTTCATGGGCGCCAGCCGCGCGCTCATCCCGGATATCGTGCGGAACAAGGACCTGGAAGCCGCTAACGGCCGGAACATGACGGCCGAGACGCTGGGGCGGAACTTCCTCGGACCACCCCTGGGCTCCGCGTTGTTTGTCTTTTTCCTGCCATTGCCGTTCTGGCTGAACGCCGTGACCTATCTCGGCTCGATCGCGCTGATCGCCCGAATCCGCTATCGTACGCCCCAGCCGGCGCCAGCTCTCGCGGCCGGGGAGCGGCCCGAAACACCTGAGCGGCGTGGCCTGCTGGCCGAGCTTACCGCGGGCCTGCGGTGGCTGGGGCGCCACCCGGTGCTTCGAATCGTCGTGCTGCTGGCCGCCGTCAGCAATTTCTGTGTCCTCATGGGGCAGTCCGTTCTGGTGCTCTTCGCCAAGGACGTGCTCAACATAGGGGACAGCGGTTACGGGCTCCTGGTTGCCGCGATGGCCGTCGGAGGCGTTGTCGGCGGTCTGTTCAGCCGCCGGATCGTGAACGGATTCGGTGCCCGCGCGGTCGCCGTCACCGTGTCGATGGCCAGCGCCCTGAGCCTGCTGGCCATCGGCTGTTTCGGCAGGCAGCCGGTCGTGGTCGCGGCAATTTTCTGCGTGTGGTCGACCGGCCTTGCGCTGTGGAACGTGATGGCCCAGTCGCTCAGCCAGCGGCTGATTCCCGCTGATCTGAGAGGCCGGGTGAACTCGGCCAGCCGGATGATTTGTTTCGGCGCGCTTCCCCTGGGCGCTCTCGCCGGTGGTTTCGCCGCGGACGGTTTCGGGCTGTCCGCGCCCTGGGTCATTGGTGGCGTGATCAATCTTGTGGTGGTCATATTCACGATACCGACCCTGCTGCGGTGGCCGGCAACGAACGGTGACCACCAGAAAGCCCCGGCGGCCGCCGGGGAGACGACTTCGAAAAAATGATCGTCCGGATATCGGTGGGGAGATTCCCGGCCGGGCCGCCGAAGCCGTCGGCGGCTTGAGAGCGTGTTTGAGATCGGGCTTTCGATCAGTGAGCCGCGTCCAGGTGCCCCCTGGCAAGGCGGAAGGCCGAAGCGATACCGGATGAGTTGTATCGGTGTGGCCGACAACGCGGCCAGGGGGCGCCTGGACGCGGTGAGCCGGAATGACGATCTCAAACGCGCTCTGAGGAACTCCAGCGGAAACTAAGGAGGAACCATGCAGGTTCGCGGACCGGCCCTGGCCGCCGCCATCTCACTCGCGCTCGCTGTCGGGCTGGTGGGCTGCGGTGCTGGCAGGAGTACCGACAAGGATGGCGATCGCGGCAAGAATACCACCGCCAGCATCAACCGGGTGGTCAGTATCGGTATCGGTGAGCCGAAGCACGGCCTGGTGCCTTCGGACACCGGGGAGACGCAGGGCTTACTCGTGCTCTCAGCGCTGTTCGTCCCGTTGGTGAAGGCCGACAAGGAGGGCAGGCTACAAGAGGTCGCCGCCGAGTCCGTCACGACCAGGGACAACAGGGTCTGGACCATCAGGATCAAAGACGGATACACCTTCCACAACGGGGAGCGGGTGACCGCGGACAGCTACATCGAGGCGTGGCACCGGGCGGCGTACAAACCCAATGCCCAGGACACCAGTTACCTGTTCGCCAAGATTGATGGTTTTGCCGACGTCAACCCCGGCTCGGAAAGCGCGGTGCCGGTCACGGATCGGCTGAAGGGCCTTAAGAAGATCGACGACCGCACGTTTCAGGTCACCCTGTCCGCTCCGTATGTCAACTTCAGAGCAATGTTGATCAATCTGGCCTTCGCGCCGTTGCCGACGGCCGCCTTTGAGGGCAGTGGCTTCAACAAGGCCTTCGGAGAGGCACCCATCGGAGATGGCCCGTTCAGGATGAAGGGTGTCTGGCAGCATGACAGGTCCGTCGAAGTCGCGCGTTATGATGCCTTTCCGGGGGAGAAACCCAAGGTTAACGGCGTCCTTTTCAGGATCTATCCGACTCTCGACGCACAGTATGACGACCTGCTCGCGGACAAGGTTGATATGGCCCCGGTGCTCCCACTCGGGAAATTGGCCGAGGCCAGGCGGGTTCTGGGCGAGCGGTTCCAGCTGAGCCCGCGGGCGGGGATCGGTTCTCTCGGTTTCCCGAGTTTCGATCCGAAGTACGCGGACCCGGCGGTGCGCCAGGCCATCTCGATGGCGATCAACCGTGAGAGTATCGTCGAGACCGTCTTTGACGGCACTCGCGTGGCGGCACATTCGTTCCTCCAGCCGGGCATTCCGGGTTATCGTGAGAACACCTGCGGTGAGGCGTGTCAGTTCAATCCGGCCAAGGCGCGGGAACTCCTGCGGCAGAGCGGCTTCGCTGGCCCGGTGGAGATCACCTACAACGTCGACGGCGGTTCCAGGGACTGGGTCGATGCCGTCTGCGGCCAGCTCAAGGAGAATCTGGGTGTCGACTGCGTCGAGAAGGCTGAGGCGAAGTACAGCGACTTGCTCACCAAGCTCAAAGCCAGGACCCTTGGGCTCGGTGTGTTCCGCAGCGCCTGGACGTACGACTACCCAGCGCCGGAGAGCATCCTCAGCCCGCTTTACACCTGCAGCAGCCCGTCGAACTTCTACGGATACTGCAACCGGGATGTCGACAGCCTGATTTCCGCGGGCGATCTGGCCGGTAGCCCGGATACGGCGGTCAAATTCTACCAGCAGGCCGAGGACATCATTGCGAAGGAGCTGCCGACTGTGCCGCTGTGGTATCTGCGACATGTCTACGGCTATACGAACAAGGTCAGGAACATCGAGGTCAACGACCTGGGTATGGTCGATTTCGGCAGAATCGAAGTCGTCTGACAGAACATCATCGGTGGGTACCCCGGCGAGGGCGGCCAGCCGAGCCGGCACGGGAAGCCGTGTATCGGGCCGGTACGCCGCCATCGGCCCACCGTCGTCCGGAGCTGATGATCATTTGTTGCGAGAGGCGCGCCAGATCCTGGCTTGCCGCCCGGAAACGGTCTGTCTGAAAACAGACAGCTCTCACCGTTCCCCGACATTATCACCAGCCATGTGCCCATGGTATTTTCAAGCTGAATCGATCACCTTCGGCGAGAGAATTCTCGGGCACCACGGAGGGCGGCTGGCGATGCTGGGCGCGAGGGACTATCAAGCGGCACTCGATCTGATACACACCATCAACGCGGATGATGACGGGCCGACCAGCCCGGCCGTGCTGGCGGGGATGCAGCGCCTGATCGGAAGCAGCTCGGCGGCGATGACCATCATCGATCACCGCAGGAGGCGCCTGGTCGGCGCGGCGGTGCAGCGCCCGGAGGACAATTTGTCACTCGTGCCGTCCTTCGGGCGGGACTTCACCCACCACCCCGCCTTCGAGGCGCACGATGCGGGCCGGATCCGGCAGGGCACGGTGCTGTCGCTGTCAGACCTCATGGATGCGCGGAGCCTGCACCAGAATCCGCTGTACGCCACCTGCTACCGCCCGATCGGCATCATGGACCAGTTGCTGGCCTTTATCGGTGTGGACGTTTCCCGCGGAGTGGTGGCGATTTTCAATCGTTCCCGGCGCGGGGTGTCGGCCCGCGACCGTGAGATGATCAAAATAATCATTCCCCATGTCGGCCAAGCGATGGAACGGCACCGTGAACGTCAGGCGCTGCTCGCCGCCGCGCACACAGCGGGCCAGCGCGCCGAGCCGCTGCCGCGGGCTGCGCGGCAGTTGCGGGGCCTGACTCCGCGGGAGCGCGAGGTGGCCGAGTCCCTGGCAGAGGGTGCGAGCGACCGGCAGATCGCCCGTGCGCTCGAGATCGCGGAGCGCACGGTGAACAAACATCTGGAGAACATCTACCGCAAGCTTGGCGTCAACAGCCGTACCGCGCTGCTGCTCCTGCTGCAGCGCGGTACGTGTTGACCGGTGTTGACCGGTGCTGCTCGCGCCGGGCGCCAGCCCGAAGCGCCACCCCGAGCCTTTGGATCTTCAAGAGCTGGCAGGTCCGGCAGCGGTGAGCTACCTCGCGGCGATCGCTGCCGACCAGGGTTTCCCCTGGCGGGACTGGGTTTGAGCCGGAGGCGGGGATTGAACCCGCGACCTATCGCTTACGAGGCGATTGCTCTGCCACTGAGCTACTCCGGCATGTTGCTGGCCCGCCTCCTGAGTATGCCAGACCGTGTCAGCTCCTCCGGGGTGGTGGCGGGCGCGGGCGAACCGGCTGCCGGCGCGGCTGCCAGCTACCTCTGTTCGCGGGCACCGGGAGCCTCTTGCGTCGCGCATCGGCATCTGTTGGGCCACGCCCCCCGCCGGTGACAGACGTTTGAGTACTCTTCGTAGTCGCGTTGGGTAGTGGTGATCCCTGGAAGATCAAATGTGAGTGCTGATCCGGTGTGTTTCCTGTGGCCATTTGTTGACGTCTTGTAATCTTTCTGTTACAGAAATATGTTCGAATCTCGAGTACAGGCCTCGCCCACCACCCCGCTCGCAGCGGTTCCGGAGAGCGTGCGTAGGGTTTCGGCCATGACCGGGGACGCAACTGTAACCGCAACGAGGGGGGCTTCCCTGCTCGTCGCCGAGGATGACGAAGCTTCTCGAGTTGCGCTTGCCCGAAGCCTTGAACGGTTCGGGTATCGAGTGCTGGAGGCGGCGGATGGGGAGGCCGCGCTCAAGCTTTTTCAGACCACCGAGGTTGATCTTGTTGTGCTCGACGTCGCGATGCCGCGCATGGACGGATTTGCTGTCCTGAGCCGGCTGCGGCAGACCAGCGAAGTGCCTGTGATCATGTTGACTGGAAGAGCCGAGGAAGTCGACCGTGTCGTCGGCCTTGAACTCGGCGCCGACGACTACGTGGTCAAGCCGTACTCGCTGCGGGAACTCGTCGCACGGGTCAGGGCGCGCCTACGCCGCCGCCCGCTGGAACCGCCACCGCAGCGTACCGGGGACGGAAACGACCCGCTCGTTTATGGCGACGTTTCGATCGACTTGCGCGCACGCGAAGTCGCGGTCGCGGGCGAACGTATTGATCTGACCGCGCGGGAGTACGAGCTGCTGGCCTTCCTGGCCAGTCATCCCCGTCGTGTCTTCAGCCGTGAGGAGCTGCTGGAGCAGGTCTGGGGCACACGTTTCCAGGATCCGGCCACCGTCACCGAACATGTTCGCCGGGTACGGACCAAGGTCGAGGGGCGGCCACCGCAACGCCGGCTTGTCACAACCCTCCGCGGTATGGGATACCGCTTCGATCCCTGAGCGCTGAGCTCGGCCCCGGCGGATCTTCTTCACGAAGGCACGTCGGGGTCAGGCTGGCCGTGGGTTGCCTGCCGGCGTAGGCGGCGGCGGGTCCGGGCGTTGTGCGGTGCCGCGGCCATCGCCGCTGTCGTCGGGTCCCGCGTCGTCAGCGGTGCCGCGGCGATATCCGTCAGGGTGCCGCTGCCGGCTTCGGCTGCCGCCGCCTCGGCTTGCGTCGCGTCCGGTCCGTCCGGTCCGGGGTGGGCCGCCTCATACGCCTTGCGTGAACCGCAGACACTCGCCCGGCTGCAGGAGCATCGTTCGCCGCCGGCATCCAGTTTGACTGTGACCTGGTCACGCGGTACGTCATGGGAAATGACCCGGCCATCGCCAGCGGGGGTCCGCACCCTGGTGCCCACGGCTGGGGCTTCCGCCTTGAACTGCTCATAGAGCGGATGCTCGTACCGCAGGCAGCACATCAGCCGGCCACAGGCACCGCTGATCTTCATGGGGTTCAGGGGAAGATCCTGGTCCTTGGCCATCCGTATGGTGACCGGTTCGAAGTCGGTGAGGAAGGTGGCGCAACACAGATCACGTCCGCAGGAACCGATGCCACCCTGGATCCGGGCGCTGTCGCGGGCGGAGAGCTGACGCAGGTCGATACGGGCAGCCAGCGTCCGGGCGAGATCGCGTACCAGCGCTCGGAAGTCGATTCGATGATCAGCGCTGAAGTAGATGGTGAACATGCTGTCGGCCTGGATGTAGTCGACGCCGACGACTTTCATGGGCAGATCGTGCTCACGGATCAGCCGCTTCGCCGCGACCCGCGCCTCCGCTCGGCGGCGCCGGGAGACCGCGTGCCGTTCGAGGTCCGCCGCTTGCGCCATCCCCGTGAGAACGGGCAGCCCGCCGATGTCCTCGCTGACCCACTGCGGTGCCCATATGCATTCGGCTACCTCTGGCCCGGCGTCGGTCGGGATGAGGACCTTGTCTCCGATCTTCGGTGAATACTGTCCGGGGTCGGCGTAGAAAAGCCGTCCACGCGGAGAAAAAGTCACGGCGCACATCATCGGCATGCCGCTCGCACCGCCCTCGACCGACTGGAATCATGGTTGCCGGCCGGACCGCGCGGGATCGCCGCGACGGGACGCCGCACGTTCGCCAGGTTACGCCGGACAGGTGTGACGACGTCGGTGTACGGGCGGCCCAGGTCGGCCGAGCGGCGCCCAGCCGCAGCGGCGGCAGGTTATTCCGCCAGCTCAGCGCAGCCGGACGATGTCGGCACCAGAGTCGGTGGGCAGCTGGTAGAGCGCGTAGGGAGCCGCGATCACCGGCGCGGCGACGTTGCGGACTGGTGTCCCGCCCGGGGTGGTTCCCCGCTCGCGGCCGTAGTGGGCATGCCCGTGCACGGCGAGGGCGACGGGCACGGTGGCTGAGTCGATGGCGGCAGCCAGATGATGACTGCCCAGGAAGGGGAACAGCTCGAGGGGCTCACCCTCCAGCGTGTCCCGCACGGGGGCGTAGTGGGTCAGCGCAACCACCCAGCTGGTATCGAGATCCGCCAGCGCGGCGTGTAATGTCAGCGCGCACTGTTCACTGTGGCGGGCGAAGACCTTCATCTCGTCCTCACCGAATTTTTCCGCGCTGCGCCCGGCGAAGCCGCCGCCGAATCCTTTGGCGCCGGCGATACCGATCGTCTTCCCGCCGGTGGTGACGGTCACCGTCGATCCATCAAGGACGGTGACCCCCGCGCGGGCGAGCATCTCGGCGATGACAGCCTGCTCGCCGTTTTCGTGGTCGTGGTTGCCGAGGACAGCGATCACAGCCAGGCCGAGGCCGCCGAACACCTCGCACACGGCGTCCGCCTGGGCGAGTTCGCCGCATTCAGTCAGATCACCGGCGAGAAGAAGTACATCAGCCTCGTCCGCGGCCCGTTCGAACAGCGGTCGTAACCTCGGTCCGGTCCCCGCTTCGATGTGCAGGTCGCCTACGGCTGCGATCGTGACCATGCTGCCACCTTCCGAAGGAGCCGGGTACGGTTGTGCGGCTCGATCTTCTCAGCCGCACGGGCGGCTCTCCATCGTCCTCCAGCGACGGGGATGGCTGCGACCGGTTACGGCGTGTTTCGAAAGCGATCTGTCCGGCTCCCTGCTCGAACGACGACTTCCGAAACACGCCGTAGCGCTGGTTAGAGCGACCGGCAATAGGGGACGCGGCGTCGCGGGGCTGGGGCACGCACCTCGCCACATCGCTCCCCATCCATCGCTGCGCGATGCACGGGTACCCCGGCTCGTCGGTCGCCACCCACCACCAGGGTGGCTCCCTCCGCCGCCTCGCGATACACGCACCCCAACTCCGCTCCTTGATCCACACCCCTATTGCCGGGCGCTCTTACTTGGCTGCCTCGCGCAGCAGGTGCCGCGCTATGATCAGCTGCTGGATCTGCGAGGTGCCCTCGTATATCCGGAAGAGCCTCGCGTCCCGGTAGAAACGTTCGACCGGGACCCCTCGGATGTAGCCCGCGCCGCCATGGATCTGTACCGCACGGTCGGCGACCCGGCCGACCATCTCGCTGCAGAAGTACTTCGTCGCGGACGGCCCGACCTTGGTGTCGCTACCGGCGTCAAAAGCACGCGCGGTCTCGATCACCAGGGCGCGGCCGGCGTACAGATCCGTCACCGAGTCGGCGATCATGCCCTGGATGAGCTGGTAGTCCCCGATGGGCCGACCGCTCTGGTGCCGCTGCGCCGCCCAGGACACCGACTCATCCACCAGACGCTGCGCGAGACCCACACACAGCGCGGCGATGTGGATACGGCCGTGGGCGAGGCAGCGCATGGCGGTCGCGAAGCCGTACCCCGCGCCATCGTCCCCACCGACGAGATGGGTGTGCGGAACACGTACCTCGTCGAGGTACACGTCTGAGCTCCACGCGCCTGCCTGCCCCATCTTGTGGTCCCGCGGCCCGATCGTGAGCCCCGGCGAGCCCTTCGGCACGATGAAGTTGGAGATGCCACGGGTCGCTGGGACGGCTGGGTTCGTGCGGGCGAACACGAAGATGGCGTCGGCGATCGGCGCGTTGGTGATGTAACGTTTCGCGCCACTGATCACCCATGTGTCGCCGTCGCGGTAGGCGCTGGTGGTCAGGGTGGACGGGTCGGAACCGGCGTCGGCCTCGGTGAGCCCGAAGGACGCGGTCACCTCGCCGGAGGCCAGGAGGGGCAGCCAGTGCCGCTTTTGTTCCTCCGTGCCACCCTCAATGATCACATGTCCGGCGATGCCGTTGTTGGTGCCGAACATCGACCTCAGCGCGGGTGTAGTGTACCCGAGCTCGAACACCAGCCGTGCCTCTTCGCTCATGGACAGCCCGAGGCCGCCGTACTCCTCGGGGATGGCAAAGCCCCACAGGCCCATCTCCTTGGTGGCGTCCCGAATGTCGAGCGGGACCTCGTCCTTCTCGTCGATCTCGTTTTCGACCGGTATGACACGTTCATGGATGAACGTCCGCACGGTCGTAAGGATCTCGGAGAAGTCCGCCGCGTCCATGCCGTTACCTCCGCAGGGTTCGGGATCTCAACTTCGGTTCGGGATCGCTGCTGGGCCCCCGCCGACGCGCTCGTGCTCCTTCCGCGTCGCCGGAGCTTGAACCGCTACTGGGGCGAGGCCGGGTGGGACCGGCGGTGTTATGCCCGCGATCATATTGATGATATACACGATGAATCTACTGTTGCATCAGTCAACCATGCTGCGCGAACACGTGCGCCAGCCCGTGTGACCAGCAATGATCCGAGTAGGGGTGGACTCCGTCGGACCGGCTACGCCCCCAGCGACCGTGAGGAGCATGACGAATGCCTGATGCCGTGATCTGTTCGCCGCTGCGCACACCGGTCGGCGGTTTCGGCGGTGTCTTCACCGATACCCCCGCCACCGAGCTCGCCGCTACCGTGATCCGTGCGCTCGTCGAGCGGACCGGTGTGCCGGCGGACGCGATTGACGACGTCGTGTTCGGCCAGTGCTACCCGAACGGGGAAGCACCGGCGATCGGACGCGTCGCGGCTCTGGACGCGGGCCTGCCGATCGAGGTCCCGGGCCTGCAGCTCGACCGCAGGTGCGGTTCTGGCCTGCAGGCCGTCCTGCTCGCCGGCATGCAGGTGCAGACCGGCGTGGCCGATCTGGTCCTGGCCGGCGGGGTCGAGAGCATGAGCCAGGCGGAGTTCTACACGACCGGGATCCGGTGGGGGACGCGCAGGCCGAGCATCGATCTTGTCGACCGGCTGGCCCGCGGCCGGGTCACCGCTGGCGGAAAGGACTACCCGGTACCGGGAGGGATGCTCGAGACCGCGGAGAACCTCCGCCGCGAGTACGGCATTTCCCGTACCGAGCAGGATGAGCTTGCTCTGCGGTCACACCAGCGGGCGGTCGCGGCACAGCGGGCCGGCCACTTCGCCAGCGAGATCGTGCCGGTGGCTGTCACCAGCCGCAAGAAGGGAACGGTGCTCGTCGACACTGACGAGCACCCGCGGGCGGACTCGAGCCTGGAGCGGCTGGGCGCCCTGCGGCCGGTGATGGTGCGCAGCGATCCGGAGGCGACGGTCACGGCGGGCAACGCCAGCGGGCAGAACGACGCCGCCGCCGTCTGCCTGGTCACTCATCCCGCGCGGGCCGAGCAGTTCGGGTTGCGTCCCCTCGGGCGGATCGTCTCGTGGGCGGTCGCCGGGGTGCCGCCGCGGACGATGGGAATCGGACCGGTTCCCGCGACCGCGCGGGCACTGGACCGCGCGGGCCTCAAGCTCGCGGACATCGACCTGATCGAGTGCAACGAGGCATTTGCCGCCCAGGTGCTGGCGGTGACCAGGGAGTGGGGGTTCGCCCCGGCCGACTTCGACCGGTTGAACGTGAACGGGTCCGGCATCTCCCTGGGCCATCCGGTCGGTGCGACGGGCGTACGGATTCTGACGACCTTGTTGAACGAGATGCACCGGCGCGGTGTCCGCTATGGCCTGGAGACGATGTGCATCGGTGGCGGCCAGGGCATTGCGGCGGTGGTGGAACGTATCGCGTGATGTCCCGGTCGGCCCTGCCGGATGCGGCCGATCGGGAGATCTGGGCAGGAGACGCGGGCGCCAGGGCCCGTCCAGGCAATCTTTGATCACGTGGATCGATCGGACCGGCCCTAGAGCGCCCGGCAATAGGGGCGTGGATT